>NZ_WQNP01000045.1:0-20864 GCF_018783905.1 Ruminococcus sp. MCC718 | reverse complement strand
CCTGACTTAATCATATTGGTAAGCCTTGCTTTGCCCTTCGTCTTTTGTTCCTGCTTCAGAACCGATACCAAAAGCAATGCAATATTCTTCGCCGCCGAACCGCTTAATCTTGCAGCAACTTCAAATCCTTCAAGCGAAAGCCTAACGACCTGCTCTGCTGCGTCACCACCGTTGTTCATAGCGTGATTTCTCCTTTCTCTGCTGTTTTTGTTCCTCTGTTTCGATATGCTCAAGATTTTCTTCCATAACCTTTGACCTCTCCGCAATATCCTCGCAGAGTTTTACTTCCCGTCGGAGTTTTTTCAATTCTCCATTGATAGAAGCGATTTCATCTTTTGCCGCCTGAAGCTGACCATCATCAATATTTGTTCTTATCTTTTTTCGGAGATGTGTTCTTCCGGCAATCAGATTTTTCATCTGCTCCTCTAAAGAAGTCTTATATGAAAAAAGCTGTTCGTCCGTGGAAATATTTTCTCGTCCGAGCAGCCTTACTTCATCAGTAATCTTATCGAGCTTCATCAAATCATCTTTCAAAAGATAATGAAGCCTTGCGTTATTCTGTTTCTTATACTTTGGCAGATAACCGAGTCTGTAACAGTAATACAGATACAGCCCATAAAGTCCGCCTTTCTTTTTCAGCTTCTGCCCTCTGGTCTGCATACGATACTGTCTTGGCTTATAAATCGCCCTCTGGAACGGCTCAATCTCTGCCCATCTGTCACGATTTTCTTTGATACGCTCTACAATCCGGTCATTGGTATAATCTGCTCCGAGATTTTTCAGTCGTATCGGCTTATCGTATCCCTTTGGAATGACTGTCCAGTATTTTCGGCTTGGACTTAGGTTATAGGCATATCCCATTTCCTTGAGAGCAAACTGAAATTCTTTCAGGGTCTTGCTGTGGTCGATAGCATAATCAATGGCTTCTTTTGCAACCGAGTAGCGTGTCGGCATACCTGCCTTTTCTTTCATCGTCAGATAATCCGACTGCTTACTGCGGTTCGGATTCGGGTCATAGTAAAGTCCGTACTTCTCACAAATCCGGTCTGCAACTTTTCGGAATTTGAACCATGCTTTTTCCTCGCCCCACAAATGTTTGCCATCGACAAACGAAATAGAGTTGATGACAAAATGGCAGTGCAGATGCTTTGTATTCAGATGGGTTGTCACAACAACCTGAAATCTTTTACCCCACACTTCATTTGCAAATTCCATTCCGATTCTCTGTGCCATCTCAGGAGATATATCTGTTTCCTTGAAACTCAAATATCCGTGATAGGCTTGGATACCGTCTGTCTTTTGGTACTGTTCCTTAACCGTTATGAACTGTTCACGGGCAATCGCCACATTACAGTTGATACCCTCAACATAAAATTCTCGCTCTGTTTTTTCTTCATCCTTTGCATAAGCAATAACATCAGCAAGAGCCTGATACTGTTCCGGTGAAAACTCCCTTTTGATATTTGCAGAAGTCTTTTCGGGATTGGTTGCATAGTCAATGACCTGACCGAGCCTTTCTGTTACCGACCACAACTTTGTTACTGCCATTTCATTTCGCTCTGATTTGGACGAAGATATGTCCTCTCAATCTCTGACTGGAACTTATTCCACTTTGCAGCTTCATTCTTCAGCATAGGTGCGTCAATGAAACCAAGTGTATTCGCTTTGGCAGCAAGCTGATTGATGTTATTACCGATAGAGGAAAGTTCCCTCATCACATCATAGAAACGGTCATCGGGTTTCTCTTTCGGTTCGTAACCTCTGATAAGTAAACGGATAAGTCCTGCTTCGGAAAGACAAGCCTTCTTTGCCTTTGCTGCCAAATCCTGTGCTTCCTTGCGGTTAAAGCGTACAATCTTCTGAATGTTTCTCTTTCTCATAATCGGTATCTTCCTTTCTCTTTACTCTGCAATCTTTGTTAATCTGGAATAAGCACATCATCGTAACGCCAAGACAACTGCCGAGCAGTGTTCCGGCGGCAATAAGTAATAACTCTCTCAAATCAAGTTCTCCTTTCTCACGGGGTATTAGGGGCAACCCCTAACGAGCCTTTTACCGTTTGGGAAACTGTGTTTATCCAAATGGTCTGCTCGCTAAGATTAAACATCTCCTCTGGGTTGCCCCGTTCTCAGGCTACTATCTCTCATAATCCTTTGATTTCGGCTTAAAAGGTTCAGCCACGATATTGCCGCCCACTTCCTTAGAAAAGCGTTCAGGATACTTGAACTGTTCCTTGTATTTCTTCATCATATCGTCCGGCAAGCTCTGAAAACTCTCACTCTCAGGCGGTGCATAACAGATAAAGAATTTGCCGCAGATAATATCTACCATCTCTTTCTTATCATTGTCCTGCACATAAACTGCACGGTTAAGCGGAAGTCCTCTCATCTTTCCTTCCTCATTACAGATGATTGCAACGTCATCGTCATAGGGCATATATTCCTCAATATCCCCGCCGACAACCTCCTGCATTGCTTCCAGACTGTCGTCGATTACAATTTCCTTCGGGTACTTTTCCGGTTCTACCAAGAGAACTTTAATCTTTGTATCATTCATCGTTCTTCATTCCTTTCGTGTGTTTTTTTATTGTAAATTCCCATCCGCATACAAAGAAAATCGTTGAAGTCCTTACCTGCTTTTGGTGGCTCATCAACGATTTCATACTTATCCGGCAGAATAGTTTTTAAGGTCTGTGCTGCCTTTCTGCCCGCTATATCATTGTCAAAATGGATACGGATTTTCCTGACAGATGGGTTACTGCCAAGATACTTTTCCAGTGCAATCGGCACTTTACTGTCCTCAATTTTCTTTGCCGGAGAATACACCCCGGACAGCGAAACAAAGCTCATTTCTTTCCAATCCTGCCCATTCAGCTTCGCAAGCGTGGCATAGGATAACAGGTCTATGGCACACTCAAAGAGGTGTACTTCCTCCAAGTTTTCCTTACCAAGCCGAAAAGAATAATCTTTTTTACTGCCACTGCAATCGCCCATAATCCTACGCTTATTCGTGGAACGGTAGGCTGCATATTTCGGCTCTTTCTTCTCGTCATAGCCTACAAACACAACATTGTGATACGGCAGGCTCTCAAAGATAAGGTCATTAGAGATACAGTAATTGATGATTTCAAAATCTATTCCTCTCCCGAAAAGATACTCTGTAATCACTCTGTTGGAAGCACATTTTTCAGGGAGAAGAAGCGGTTTATTTTCCTCTTTTGGCTGTGGCTTTTCATAGACCGGAGCCTGAATCGCTGTGTGTCCGATAATGGTTTCCACCGCTTCAAGGAAGCTGTAACCTTTGACCTTAATCAGATAATCCAAAGCACTCCTGCCGCCAATACCTCTCGACCACCATATCCATTTCCCATTTGAAATCTTCAAACTGTCGTGGGTTCTGGTGCAATAGGTGTTACCTGAAAACTTAACCAGCTCATACGGTTCATAATTTCTCAGGTAGGTTAATAAGTCCATCTGCTTCGCCTGAATGATTAACTCAGGTGCGATAAATGGCATATCGACCACCGCCTTTCTGTTTATCTCTCATACGATTTCTCCTTTCTGCCGCCGACTGCTTCGCCCTCATCAGGCTCTCCGCCGACAATCTCATTTTCCTTTTTATCCATATTGAGCAGGATATTCAGCTCATCAAGTCGAGCAGTTTTTGCCTTCAATTCTTCCTCTTTGGCAAACGGCTTTTCGATTTCCTGCTTCGCTGTTTCAAACTGCTTTTCCGTATTTTCAAGGCTGTTTTTCGTATCAGCAAGTGTTTCTTCAAAGCGTTCAATGCCGTTATCTATTCTCACAATATTACCGTGAGAATCATCGCCAAGCGGTACATCTCTGCTTGTTTCGCCTTTTAATTTCACAACATAATTACGCTGAACCGTATCAAAATACAGTTCCATTTGAAAGCCACGGTACTCGCCAAGTGGTATCGCATCGGGACTGTTCATTGACTTGCAGGCATTGATGATTGCCTGACCTGCTTCGGCTTTTTCGGAATAAGAAACACCCGATACCGTCATTCCAAGCGGCTGCTCGTCTATCGGTTTCGGGTGTAATTTTGCTGTTTTAACATCTTTTGTAAGTCCCTCTACACGGGATTTCAAGTAAGCAATCTGTTGTGGGTAGAACTTGATGACCTTATCCTCCAGTCCATATTTCTCTGATAAGAAATTGGATTTTAACATCTTTAGCTTCTGTACTTGAATGTCTAAGTCCATCTTTTCTTTGATATATGGATTACCTGTTGCAAGCATTTTTATCTCTGCATAGGACAGTGCGGTTTCATCAATATCCTCTGCCGACCTAACCGGAGATTTGCTCGTCATAATCTGACTTGCGAACTTCTGCTTACCTTCCACAAGCTGATAGAGGTATGCATCAAAGGTCTGCTCTGTTACATAACGGTAAATATCAACCTGCGGATTTTCATTGCCTTGACGGACAATTCTACCGGAACGCTGCTCCAAATCTGAAGGTCGCCACGGACAATCCACATCGTGAAGTGCGATAAGTTTATCCTGCACATTCGTTCCTGCTCCCATCTTCTGAGTAGAGCCAAGAAGCACCCTGACTTCTCCCTTGCGTGTCTTTTGGAACAGTTCCTTTTTCTTCATATCCGTGTCGGCTTCGTGTATAAATTTTACTTCACTTTCAGGAATACCTCTCTCAATCAGCTTTTTCCTAATGTCGTTATAGACGGAAAATGTGCCGTCATTCTTCGGCGTGGAAAGGTCACAAAACACAAGCTGTGCCGATTTCTTGTCGGCATTTTCTTCCCATATTCGATAGATGTTATCAACGCAGGCATTGATTTTACTGCCCTCAAAATCAGGCAGCATATCGTTTAGCATACGCTGGTCAAGAGCCAGTTTTCTTCCATCATTCGTGATTTTCAGCATATTATCTACACTTGAATCCACACCGCCGCCACGCACCTGCTCAGCTCTCTCTGCAAGGGAAGCAACCATTTCTTTCTGCATTTCTGACGGCTTTACTGCAATGTTATGGTACTTTGCTTCCGGTACTGGCAGGTTCAACATATCCGCTGTCTTAATGTCCGCTATCTCCTTGAACATCGCCATTAGTTCAGGCAAGTTATAGAATTTTGCGAACCTTGTCTTTGCTCTGTATCCTGTTCCTTCCGGTGTAAGTTCCACTGCCGTAATGGTTTCTCCGAAAGTGGAAGCCCAGGCATCAAAGTGCTGCAACCCATTTTTCACAAGCGTGCTGTACTGCAAATATCGCTGTATCGTATAGAGTTCCACCATACTGTTTGAGATAGGTGTACCCGTTGCGAACACGGTCCCTCGCCCTCCGGTAATCTCGTCAAGGTAACGGCACTTCATAAAGAGGTCGGAAGATTTCTGTGCTTCCGTCTGTGCGATACCGCCCACATTACGCATTTTTGTATAAAGATAAAGGTTCTTGTAATAATGGCTTTCATCAACAAAAAGCCTGTCTACACCAAGTTCCTCAAAGGTTACAACATCATCTTTTTTCGTCTGGTCATTGAGTTTATCAAGTTTCTGCCTGATAGATTTCTTTGACTTTTCAAGCTGCTTTATGGAGAAGTTTTCCCCTCGGTTTCGCTTGAGTTCCGCAATTCCTCCGGTTATCTCCTCAAGCTGCTGTTCTAAGATTGCCCTCTGTCTTTCAATGGACATCGGGATTTTTTCAAACTGTGAATGTCCGATGATAACTGCGTCATAATCTCCAGTTGCAATCCTGCCGCAGAACTTTTTACGGTTCTTGGTTTCAAAATCTTTCTTTGTTGCGACAAGAATATTCGCCGCCGGATAGAGCTGCAAATACTCAGCCGCCCATTGTTCGGTCAAGTGATTTGGTACAACAAACAGTGACTTGTTACAAAGCCCAAGCCTTTTCGACTCCTGTGCTGCCGCCACCATTTCAAAAGTTTTTCCTGCTCCGACTGCGTGTGCAAGAAGCGTATTTCCTCCGTAAAGGATATGAGCAACCGCATTTTTCTGATGTTCCCTGAGTTCAATTTCAGGGTTCATACCATTGAAGATGATATGACTTCCATCATACTCACGAGGTCTGACGCTATTGAATTTCTCATTGTAAGATTTGCAAAGCCTTTCCCTTCGTTCAGGGTCAGACCATATCCAGTCCTGAAATTCCTGCTTAATCATTTCCTGCTTCGACTGAGCAATCGCTGTTTCCTTTTTATTCAGGACAGCTTTTTTCTTTCCCTCATCATCTTCGATATAATCAAAGATACGCACATCTTTTAAGTTCAGTGTTTCCTCGATAATCTTATAGGCATTGATGCGGGAAGTTCCGTAAGTGTTATATGCCCTTACATTTCCTTTGTCGTAAGATTTGCCCTCAATATTCCACTCACTCGTAAATGGAGAGAAGTGAACTTTGATATTCCACTGTGCATAACGTGGTGTTTCAAGCAAATGAAAGATAAACTCCTGCACATCGTCCGGTGGCAGCCAAGTTGCACCAAGTCGCACGGAAATTTCACTTGCAGTCAGGTCTTTCGGCTGCACCTTTTGAAGTGCTTCTACATTGACCTTATAATCTTCCGGATAGAGTTCTGCCGAGTTCTTTGCAATCTTCAGCTTTTCCCTGACATTACCCGAAAGGTATTCATCAGCCATCAGATACTTCGGTTCGTAAGAATTTCCATACTCATAAAGCGGGTTTAGGAAGATAACACCCTTTAAGTCCTCAAAGATTTCATTCTCCGATTTACCGGAAAGCCCCATCATATAGTCCATATCAATCGTGGCTTTTTCTCCAAGAGATACCGCCAACGCTTCGCTTGCCGTATCAACAGAAGTAACCGGAGTATGCGGCTTAATTGTCCTCTTAGAAAACATATCAGCCTTACGCTCCAGTTCTCCGTCCTCTCCGATTATCTCCAATGCGGAAAGCAAAGAGAATGAACTGTCCTGCGAGAAAGCAGAAGTATTTGCACGGCTGTTAATGAGTCCGTACTTACCTGAAAAGGTATCATAAAGTCTGTTTAATCGCTCCTGCTCCGCTTTGATTTCGCTGTCAGGGTAATCTTCTGTCTGCAATTCAATCAGCGTTCTGACGGAATTTCTAATAGCAATCATACCCTTAATTCGGTTCTCTGCGGTTGCCGACACTTCCACCGGAGTCATACGGGAATTTTCACGATAGTAGATTTTATCGTCTACCACCGTATAGGAAAAGTTTCTCACTGTCGGGTCTGCCGGAATAGAATTATCTTCCTCCTCCAGTTCTTCCTCAGTTTCATATTCCGTGATTTCTCCGTGAATGTTTGCTACTGCTTCATCAAGCTGTGCTGCAAGGTCTGCATTTTCATACGGTACACAAGTTGCTTCCATACCGAAACGCCCCGATACCATTTTCATTTCTCCGAGTATCATTTCGGGGTGCTGCACAAAATAAGAGTTCATCTTAATTCCGTTCTCATCGGTATCAAGATGAACCCAATCCGGCTCAATATCTATCAGTCTGTCACGCTTTTGCAGGATAAGAATATCCGAAACGACTTCCGTTCCTGCATTACCCTTAAAGGTATTATTCGGCAATCGGATTGCTCCAAGAAGCTCTGCTCTCTGTGCAATATACTTTCGTACTGCTAAAGTTTCCTTATCCATTGTGCCTTTGCTCGTTACAAGAGCCATCACACCGCCGGGTCTTAACTTATCAAGGGACTTGGCAAAAAAGTAATCGTGTATCAGGAACTTATGCTTGTCGTATCTTTTATCCGATACCTTAAAATCTCCAAAAGGCACATTACCAACCACTCCATCAAAGAAGCTGTCCGGCAGATTTGTTTCTTCAAATCCTTGTGCCGCAATGGTTGTTTTCTGATAAAGCTGCTGTGCAATCCCTGCGGAAATCGTATCAAGTTCCACACCGTAAATCTTACTGTTCTGCATTGCGTCCGGCAGCATACCGATGAAATTACCGATACC
Organism: Ruminococcus sp. MCC718; assembly: GCF_018783905.1. Lineage (NCBI taxonomy): Bacteria > Bacillati > Bacillota > Clostridia > Eubacteriales > Oscillospiraceae > Ruminococcus > Ruminococcus sp. MCC718. The sequence continues at coordinate 12,913 of NZ_WQNP01000045.1, read as the reverse complement.
GCAGGACGGCTCTAACAAGTTTCCTTCCTTAAAGCCCATCTGCTCCATTGCCTTATAAATGGCTGTTATTACTTCAGGCGGCGTGTAGAACGCAGTCAATGTGCTTTCTCTTGCCGAAGCATATTCCTCCGGTGTTAATACCGAAGAAAGTTCCAGATATTCAGTTGCCCACGCTGAATTATTTTCATCAAAGGCTTCTGAAAGCCCACCCCAACCGACATACTTTGATAAGATAATCTGTTCTTCAGGAGTGGCGAATCTGTTTTCTTCCTGACATTTTTTAAGAAGCTGTATCGCCATAATATTTCTGCGGAAGCGTTCCTTTTTACCAACCGTTTCAACCTCATTTTCTCTAAGATTAAAGGTGTGACGGTCTGCCATAGGCACATCAGGGTGCAAGTCAAAGCCTTTGACTTTTTTCTTCTGCTCCCAAGCAGGAACTACCGGCTCAGGCTCTTTATCGTAACCGTTTCCTATGCGATACCCCTGCTTATACATTTCATCATAGCTATCAAAACCTGACTGCGAAGCTACTATCTCTCGATAATCCTCAATCGGCATACTGCCCATATTGGTCTGAACTTCTTCCGTTTCATTTCTTTCTTCGGCAGGTTCTTCCTTCACAATCAAATGCTCATTCATCGGGTTCTCACGCACTTTTCTGTCAAACTCTGTGCGTGAAAATTCCTTATTGAACAGTGGCATATCATAGTCATAGAGCATTACTCTCTCATCATCAACAGATAAGATTTCATACTCAGAAGCACCGATATACACCTTATCGCCAAGATGATATTCATACTGCACATCTTGCGGCTGTTCTGCTTCTTCAGGTTCTTTTTCGGCTGGTTCAACCTCCTGCTCCGGTGGTGCATTAGAGAGTATCTCACGATTTCTTTTCATTTCCTCGATTTTGGCTCTGCGTTCCTCTTGACTTTCAAGCCACTGAGGATAACGTTCTTTTTCCTTTGGATTTAAGTATCTGTCCATTCGGATAAGTTCCCCGATACGCTTCTCCACCTGCGACCACGAAAGTGTGATATGTGGATTTTCTTTACCGATGCCTTTCGTAATCGTAATACCTTTTCCATCGTGGCTCTCATCAATGCCTGCCCCGATTATGACGGGATAAGAACCGCCCCAACCGTATTCATTTTTCAAGAAGTCGGCATTTTCTTTTGCAGAAAGGCTTTTTTCAAACTGTTCATAGATACGCATTTTTCCCTCAGAAAATCCGCTTCCATTCGCAAGAACAGCGTCGATAATCTCCTGAGAAAAAACAAAGGCAGAGGTTTTCTTTTCCTCTGCCCGACCGTCTAATATGAATGTCATCTGACCGTCCATTGACGGTAATGGTTTTATGCTGTCACTTAATTCTCCCAGTAATCGCATAGCTTCAAAATGTCGAGCAATAACAGCCCAATCATAAAAGCTCTGTGCGGTTCTGCTGTCGTATTTGCCCTCCCACAAATGCAGAACGTTTTCAAAGGTCTTGTATCCTACTGTCCTTCCATCCTCTAAAGTAAGTTCGGTATAATCATTATTGAAAATACTCTTTATATACTCTGTGCGGTCTTTGTTATCAGGATTATGTTCATAATAATCTTTGATTTCTTCCAAACTTGCCGACAAATGTGGTGTCGTTCTGAGAATTTCATTGATTACTTCATCACGTCCAAAGAACGGAAGGCTTTTATCCTCGTGCGTTCTGTCGTAATACTCTAAGCGAATATCACTTCCGCTTTCACGATTTCCTGTGCCGAATTGCGAAGGGAGTTCATCAGACGAACCCATTTCATCATATCCTCCGCTTTCATCTGTTCGGTCACTCCCTCTTTCTGTGCCATCTGGCTCAGAATTGTTTCCTCCATCTTGCTGGCTCTCTGTTCCACTTCCGCCAAGTGCTGTGTCAGTTCGCCCCTCGTCAGGAGATTGTAGTAAAGGACTCTGTGATGTTCCTTCAGAAACTCTCTCCTCATCTGAGCGTATCTGCCCAACGTCACTTCCGGCTGCTGTGGAAGTTTCAGGTTCGGAAGGCTGTAATCGCCCACCATCGTGTAGGTCAGTTCGTTCATTGTCCAAACTCCTTTCGTCGTTATTTTCAACCTTATTGTATTCATTTCTGTCCTGACCGACAATTATGCGATTTTGACGGTTGAGTGCAGTAATTGTTTTAGATATTTCCGTCAATCCCATTTCTGCAATATCACTGGTAGCAAATCCAAGTGCATTGAGTGTTTCCTGCGTATTGAAGTTGGTAACATCTCTGAAATCATCAGGTTCAAAATAACCGTCCGTATCAACGCCGAGCCTTGACATCATCATATATGCCACACTGTTTGTCACGACATTTTTATAAATGAAAGCCACAATATCCTCTTCCACTTCCTCAAAGGAACTGCCCTCGGTTGCATAGTAAAGGTCTTGCAGATAATCAGGGATATTATCCTCTGCCGCATTTCTTGCTGCTCCCATAATTGCTTCGGCAAGACTGCTCTTATTCTCAATCTCTCCGAAAGTGCTTTCCAATGTTTCAATCACATCAGCTTCGTATTCCTGACGCATATCCCAAATCGGGACTGTTCTTGAATATCTGCTTTCGTGAGTATCTGAAATATCAAAGTAATGTGTCAGTCTTTGCCGTGAACGGTTTTCATCAGCAAAAACAGCAATACCTCTTGCACCTCGGTTGACCCATCTGCCAAAAATTTTGTTCCACTGCTCTATCTCAAGAACCGCTGTTGCATCAGGTCGCTGTGCATATACAAGTAGCTGTTCGTCATAACGTAACTTATAATTTCGGCAAGCCGAAGCCAAGAATGCCTGCCAGTTCTGAGGATTTGACACAACCGTTTTGCAGGTGCGGTTGTAAAGCTCAGAAATAAGGTCATATTTTCGTGCCATTACTCTTGCACCTCCTTATCGCTGTTTTTCTCTGTTTCTGGTCTTGTTTTTTGACGGTTCGGATTGATTGATAGGTTCAACTTTGCTCCCACTAAGCTCCATTTTTTCAGCAAACTCGCATATATGATAGCAGCAATTTCCGACATACAAATGGTAGTCATCAATATACTTGCACACTCTGTCTGCTGTGTGTCCATCACGAAAAGTAATCCTGATTTTTCCACCATCGGGAATATAGAATTTTAAGTTGTAATGACTGTCTATAAATCGAATTTGCTTTTCCTGTGGCTCTGCTCTATTCTCCTGTTGCTTCATTTTCCTTACCTCTCATTTTTGTTGCTTCATCAGAACCGCCGCCCAAATACGAAAAGAGTTTACCGGACTTTGTATTCTTCTGAAGCTCCATAATCACACCCATATCAGGAATCGTGATATTCGGGATTTTCAGGATTGCTTCCATATCAAGCTGCTGCAACTTTTTCTCCGTATCACAACCGGAGTCAAAGAGTTTATTCAGCACCTTGACCTTATTCTGAAAAGTTGCTTTGTCTTTCACGAAAATACCTCCTTAACTAATGTTGATTACAATAGAAATACTACCGCTCTGTTCTTCTTTCTGCGGATTACGTGAATACTCAGGAAAAAGGGACTGTACTCTCTGCCTTGCCCTGCGTATGGTTTCAAAACAAGGAAGTCCGTATGCTCGGTAATTAAATACAATATCCTCAAGCGGAAGATTTCCGGCAGGTATATATCCGTACCGATTGTAATAATGCAGAATGAGAAGCATATCATCATACCTCGACATCGGGCATTCCTTTAAGATTTCAAGCACTCGGCTCTCCACCGTTTTCTGTTGTTTCATAATGTTCCTCCAAAAAATAAAGGGACAGAGTTTTTTACGCTCTGCCCCAACTGGTTAATATTCGGTTATTTCTTACTTCTTACGGTTTTTAACCTGAAGAAAGATAAAGCCACCGACGATAACGGCGACTAATGCGATAGCGATAATTGTCTTTGCTTCCATTACTCGTTACTCTCCTTTTTCTTCTTTTTGTGTGCAACAACAGAAGTTACAGCGATACCGACAGCAGAAAGTCCGGCAAGGACATACCAAAGTTTCATATTGGTATCATCTCCTGTTTTCGGCGTATCTCTTAACTCATTGTGCATTTTTACAACGGCTGTTTCATCAAGTTTGATAGTAACATTCTGGTCGGCAGGTGTGATATATGCGGCAGAGGCATTGTTTGCCACTTCGGATACGGTATATTCGCCAATACGAAGTCCCTCAATCACAATTTCGCCGTTCTTATCTGTTTCAAATGTCATATCATACCCGTTTGCTCCGGTTACTCTGAACGCAAAACCTTTGACCTTACCGTCTGAAGATGTCTTGACGATTTTCAGTGTTCCACGCATAGCTTCATTGATAAATCCAACTCCAGCCTTATTCTCAACGGAATAAGTTGTTTCGTCTTTCTCAATGAAAACAGAGTATTCTCCCTTATCAAGCAGGAAGCCCTCCGGTGCTTTTGTTTCACGGACAATATATTTTCCGTAAAGCAGCTCTTTCATCTCATAAATTCCGGTTTCAGTTTCTTCAAGATTTCCGATAAGTTCATCGCCATCATCAATCTTTCCGTTCTCATTGGTGTCCTTATATACCTCAAAGGTTGCACCCGTAAGCTTGTTATCCGGATATTCAGCGTCCACCTTCGTGAGTCTGATATTGCCGTGAACATACTCATTGACAATCTCAATTTCAACTACCTGCTCGGCTTCGCTGATATTGACCTCATACGCTTTTTTATCAAGAACAAATCCCTTTGGCTGCTCGATTTCTCTTACAATCCATTTGCCATAAGGAACTTTTGCAAAAGAAAAACTACCGTCTTTTGCAGAGGTAGTCGTCATAAGTGCAGTATCCTTTGTAAATTCTGTTTCTTCGGCTTTGAAGATACCGATAACAGCACCCTCAAGTGCTTCTCCATTCTCGTCAATCTTCTTACCTGATACAGAACCATAGATAAGTTCATTCTTGATTTCTTTTCCGTCATTCACTTTGATTTCAACCGTTGCGGTATCCTGACCTGCGTATTCAAATACAACCGGATACTTCGTATCAGAGAGAATATAATGCTCATCGGTTGCAATCTCCTTGACATAGTATTTGCCAAACGGAAGGTCTGACTTCATAACAGCAGTTCCATTTTCATTTACGCTGACAATCTCAATCAGTCCATCAGCCGGAATAACTGTACCGCTTGCAGAAACAATATCTTCTGCGGCATAAAGACCAAAGCTGATATTTTTGATTTCTCCGTTATCGCCAATACCAAATGTCTTGTCCTTTTCAATGGCTTTTGCAAGGCTTACCTGAACTTTCTGTCTTTCGTTATAGAACGATGTGGAAGTTTCGGTAACAGAGATATTCTGACCTGCGTAAGTAAGCTCAACCGTATGTGTTTCGCCACTAATTACCATTCCATAAGGTGCGGTAATTTCCTTGACCTCGTATTTTCCGAGATAAAGTTCTTTGCTCTTCACAAATCCATCGGAGCTTGTTGTGATAGTATCTACCACTTCGCCCTTTGAATAGCGGAGTGTACCGTCCGGTGTGCTAATATCTTCCGCAGCACGGACTTCATAAACTGCACCCTCAAGTCCTGCCACTTCATAAACAGGCTGATAAATAACATCACTGTCCTCAGAACCACTTACATTGACACCGCTAAATACTTCTCCGGTCTTTTCAACCGTAACAGTGCCTTTCTGTGCCATATTCGGCTTATTGACTTTCACAACAGTTACGCCGCCTTCCTCTGTGGAATTTTCTTCGGTAATATCAAAATATACCGGAGTATCATCAAGTACATATCCGTATGGAGCTTGTACCTCTACGATAGAATATCCCTTGCCGTAATCCAGTTTCTCAGGTGTGACAAGAGAACCATTTGCATCGGTATAGAACACATCAATCGTGGTCGGTGTCGGATAAGTAAAGGTCATTTTGACCTGATTACCCTGCGGGTCGTAAATCTTAAATCCTGCTCCTGCATACGGAATACTCTTTCCGCTTTCTGCGTCCACCTTAACTACATTGACAAAGCTCTCGAAGTTACGGTTATTGATGAGATAACGATAAGTCTGTGCGTTCTGTGAAATGAACACATCAAAATCATCCATCATCTCTCTGCCTTCCCAACCGGAAGTCTGGTGTACGGTATAAATACCATACGGCATATCTTTTGTCTGACCGAAGCCATTTTCATCGCAAACAATGGTATCTCTCTCGTCTTTATTGGCTGCGTCATAGCTTCCGGCAGATTTCAAATAAATCTCAAAGGAAGCACCCTTTTCAGGTGTTTCAATCTTTGTTTCTCCGTCATCGGTATGTTTGATGATAGCCACATTGCCTTTGATTACCTGCTCGGTTACATCATTGGAAGTAAGGTTGTGTTCCACCTCATAAAGTTTCGGGTCTGCACCTACTTCATGGATAGTCTTATCAAGCAAATATCCCTCTGACGGTGTGATTTCTCGGATTGTCCAGTCGGTATCACAAACATATTCTTTAGTAGTGAACTGACCGTTTTCATCAGTAACATACTTATCTACAAGCGTTTCGCCCTTATAGATACCATAAACTGCTCCCGAAAGTTTGGCATTGCCCTGTGCTTCGCCTTTCTCAGCGTCGCTCTTTGTTACTGTTACAGTAAATTTCTTCAAAATGTTATTGAAGTTTCTTGTGGTTACTTCTTTCCACTTCACTGGTGCAGTCTGATTTTTCGGTACAACATAACGGATAGCTGTGTCCACTTCTTCAAGAGTATATGGTTCAGAACCACTGATAAGCACATCTTTGAAAGTTGCCACACCGTTTTTGTCTGTAACTGCATACTGGTCAACAGCAGCACCGGAAAGAGAAGTACCGAAAAGATGGAACTTCATACCTTCAACAAGATTATCTTCTGAGGACTTCACTACCTGAAGGTCGCCACGCTTCAATTTGTTATTGAAATTGACCTTTGCAACCTGTCCTGCTACAACAGTAACCCTATGTGTTTCCTGCGGCTCGTACTTATCGTATGCCTGCTCGGTTACAGTATAGATACCCGGCATAAGATTATCAATCTGGAACTTACCGCCATTGGCTGTTGTAACCGTCTGATTGATACCGTTTCCGGTAATTGTGAAGTTAATACCGTCAACCTTGCCGTCCTCACTGGTCTTTACAATCTGACAAGAACCATAGCTGACTTTCATCTTCACAAAACCGTTGATACTGTCGCTTACTTCCTGAGCATAGCTGACAACATCCTGCACACTGGAGTTCTGACCGTGTTTGCCCTCTGACCATACAACCACACCTCTGCGGACTGCATTTTTCTTCGTTGCGGTAATGGTAAATTCCTTACTCGGTGCAGTATCCATAGAAACAGTAAGTTTGTTACCATTCACTGAAAAGCTCACTCCACTGATACTTGCCTTGAAATTATATTTGGACAGCACATTATTGGAGTCTGTCAGAGTAGTTGTGTACTTACTTCCGTTCCACTCAAGTTCTATTGTCTTTGCCGAACCGGATGATTTATTACAAAAGCTCGGTATGGTCGCATGGTTCTGTACACTCTGCACCATACTGTTGTAATAACTGAAAATCTTATTGCGAAGCGGATGTTTTGCATTGATGACATCTTTCACATTACTGCAACCACTGGCTGCTACATGATTGAAGTTCGCATCACGCTCTCCGATAACAGTTTCCCAGATAAGAAGCTGTGTGGCATAAGCCTGTGCAATGCTGTTTGCTGCCGCTTCATTCTGTGACCTCCAAGATGTCGAGATTGTCCCACGGTAGCCATACTGTAAAATACGACCAACAAAAAGACGGATTTCATCTCCGGAAATAACCCCATTGGCTGCAAGGTTATTAAAATAATTTTCGTCATACTTATTCATTGTCTGACCGACCTTGAGCGAAATTCCCGGCTCAATACAATAAGCAACATTGCCTGAGTATGAGCCAATAGCCTTAAGATTGGTAAAATTGGAACGTCCGGTATGCCAACCATTTTTCAAGGTCAAATTGCTGTGTCCCCATACCCCATCGTAATTAGCATCACCATCACGAGGGAAATCGACCATATAAACATCGGCTTTTTCTCCCGAAGCAGCATATGCTGTTGTCGAGCCAATGCCTGCAAAAGTGGTCACACACATAAGGGTCGCCAAGAAAAGCGACGTGACTCTTTTGAATTTTGACTTTATCATTGCGTTTCCTCCTGTAAAAATTGAAAAACACACCGTATCTCTACGATGTGCCTTTGTGGATTTTCTTTTACGACAAGATTTACCTGCCGAAAAACAAATGCGGATTTTTCGTTAATTTTTCATTTTACCATACACCTCCCGTCCGTTCATACTGTGCGATTGCCCCTTAGAGATAGACATATACTTTGAGATAGTTATATTCAAGTGAGATAGTATATATCATTTTCGGTAGGTAAAAATATAACTAAGGGGTTAGAGTGTGAGAAAGGGGAACTGTAAAACAGGCTATCTGCTGTCACGTTCTGCACGGTTACGCAAAAACTTGTTGTAATACTCCAATGCTTTGCAGACAAAATCCTCTGTCTGACTGACGGGAATGTTTTTCGGGATAAGCTGTCTTACTCTATCGCCCCTCAACACGATTTTTTCCTTTTGGTTCGGCTTTTCCTCAGACATAACAGCGTGGATTGCTTCTGTTGTAAGGTTGCCCTCGTTGAATAACTTTCGCATACGGATTGTCTGGTCGTGTGACGGGGTTGCGTCATTCAGGTCGATTTCGTCAACCACATCACGCTGGCAATCTTCATCAAGGTAAGAAAGTTCTACGGCAGGACGCATTTTAATACGCCCCTCATCAACAAATTCAAGCAGTTCGGGAACAAGGTTTGTTAAACGAATATAACGACGAACTTGCGTTTGACTGTCGCCCGATTGTTCTCCGATTATTTGAGCAGTTTCTTTGCCATCCGACTTCCGACCCAGTGGGTTGGAAGTTAAATCTGTTCTTTTCCCTTGTCTGCTTAATGCTTCTAAACGCATTTTATAGGCAAAGGCTTTTTCACTCGGCAATATCTCTGACCTTTGGAAATTACTCTCAACCATTAAAATGGTCGCTTCATCTCTGTTCAGGTCTACAATCTCACTTCTCAGTGTTTCAAATCCTGCCAGTTCACAAGCTCGCTTTCGTCTGTGTCCTGAAACAAGTTCGTATCTGCCGTCCTCTTTCTGCCTTACCGTTGCCGGAGTAATAACCCCTCTTTCCTTGACACTCTCCACAAGCTGCATCATATCTTCATCGTCTCTGACCTTAAACGGATGGTCGGGAAAATCATCAATCAGCTCCAATGGAATATCTCGGATTTTTGAAAGCTGTTCTTCATCTCGCTGTGCCTGCGTGGTAAATAAATCATCGAGCTTCGTGAGAGTGAAGTCGCTCTTTCTTCCTGCCATCGGCTAACACCTCCTTTGTAAATTCAGCGTATGCCTTAGACACTGTGCTGTTTGGCTCATAAGCATAAATGCTCTTGCCTTTGGAAGAAGTTTCAGCGGCTTTTACGGCAATCGGGATTTGTGTTCGATACATCCTTATCTGATTACCGAAGTTTGCCCTGAGTGCTTCCACCGTACTCTTTGCAAGGTTTGTTCGGCTATCCACCAAAGTAAGCAGCATACCATCTATCTTAATATCCGGATTGATATACTTCTTTACTTTTGAAATTGTCTGCACAAGCTGTGTCATACCCTTTGCAGGCAAATACTGAGCCTGAACCGGAATGATAACACTGTCTGCCGCCGATAAAGCATTGAGAGTAACCATACCAAGCGAAGGCATACAGTCTATAATTACATAATCATATCTGTTCTTCACTTGACTCAGATAGTTCTTGAGTGTAGTTTCTCTGCTCATTGCGTTCATAAGGTTAAATTCCATTGCTGAAAGCTCAAGGTTTGCCGGAACAAGGTCAACACCTTCTTCGTGGTGCAGGATACCAACCATAGGGTCTGTCATCGTTTCATTGATTACATCTGTGAGTTTCGTTGCAAGCGTGATACCCAAGCCGTCTGTATCCTGCCAACCAAGACAAGTCGTTAAATCTCCCTGCGGGTCTGCGTCTATGAGCAATACTTTCTTGCCCTGCATTGCAAGCCCGACTCCGAGATTAACTGTTGTGGTGGTTTTTCCGACTCCGCCTTTCTGGTTACATACGGAAATCGTTTTGCAGTTTGACACTTCTTTTTGCCCTCCTTTCTGAAAATTCATAGCCACCGCATTATGGCTATGTACCTGACCGACTCATTTCCTAATCGGTCATAGCAATATTTGTTCTCAACACCCCTTGCCAAGCAAAATGCTTATGGGAAGTCACTAAGGAACAGACTGCTTATCTGTATCATAGGATTCTAACCTCTGCCGGGTACTCCGCCAGCTCCGTAGAGAAGTATCATTATCATTCTGACTGTCATCGCCATATCAGGGGCAACCTGATACTCATAGCCGGAGTTCTCGCTATTCTGAAATACAGAAATCACGGCGTACCTGCTAAAGTGGCTATCATCAGAAATAAAGTCTTAGTGAATGACTTATTCAATTTTCAAGCGAAAAGGCTTCCGTTTTTGCTATCCGGAATGAACCCCTTCACTCATTTGGACAAAGGGGTATGAAATGCACACCCAAAATCTCCGCTTTTCCAAAAATATTTCAAAAAAATTTTTGGAAATTAAAAAAGCCGCCTGCTCCGGTTAGGAAACAGACGGCAAAACACGTTCTAAATGTATTCAATTTTCAATTTCTTTTTCTTTGCTTCAAGCACTTTGCAGAGGACATCATCTACTGCATCGGTGTATCGTCCCTGAGCTGCTAAATTGTTCTTCAGTTCAATGAGCGATTGTATCACTCGGCTTCGTTCTTCTTCATTTAAGTATAGATGATAGGTTTTCTCTCTCATTGGCTGTCCCTCCATCTTTCAAATGTATTTTTGATTATCTCCACATCTTCCTCTGTATCAGAAGAAATAAATATATGTACGCTCTGAAAAGCTTTCTTTAAATTATTGGCATAATCCAGTTCTGTGCCTTTCATCGGCAGCTTAATCAGCCTTATCCCTCGTTGCTTACACATATAGGCTTTCATTATTTCTATATTCTCGTCAGCACTTCCCGACTCAATAGCCAACTTTTCTGAAGGTATGTATGTTTCAAGCGGAACTCCAAGCAATCGGTCAGAACCAAGTTCTGCTTTCAAACCTTTCCTATTAGAATAATAGCTGACCGCCAAAGCAGGGAACAATGACAAATACTCCTGCTCACAAATTCGGCAGCCTTTCTTCAATATCGTTCTTTCATTTATCTTCATACTCCACGAATGACCGTGTCTGCATTTCCACCACGCTCTCTTTGCCGAAGTTCGTGATACCTCTGTCGGCTTCAATTTATTCTGTTCATAATCCCATTCACTGAGAAACTGACTGTCTGTTATCGCCAAATCATTATATCCGGCAAGAACTTCTCTCTCCGCACAAACGGGGCACACCGTTCCTTTCACACGGGCATTGATGACTGACTTCCATTCATTGCCACATTTCTTACAATGCCACCACACATTTTTCCTCGACTTTGCATTTACCTCATCAGGTTTCAACGGCAAGTTCTTTTCTGACCACTCCGAAGCAATTTCAGGGTGTGTTGTCTGCAAATCGTTAAATCCTTTCAGGAATATGTACCCACTGCAATACGGGCATTTACTACCACCGGAACGGGTAGAAATAAGAGTGTTCCACTCTCTGCCACAATCCTTACACTTCCACCAAGCCTTACGATTGGCAAAGACCGTAACCTGAGTTGGAAGTAACGGATAATTTCTGTCCGACCACTCGGCTGCTATATCCGGCAGAAGTGTTGCAAGGTCATTAAATCCTCCCAACACTTTATTATGTGAACAATACGGGCAGCCTGTCCTATTTATCGTTCTGCTCTTAACGACAGCTTCCCACTCGTGTCCTTTCTCACATCTCCAAATCACTTTCTTATGAGAACCAATAGAAACCTCTGTCGGTTTTATCTTATTCTTTTTCGACCACTGTTTTACCAGTAATGGCTCTAATGTCGCCAAATCGTTAATACCTGCAATCACTCTCGCACCGGAACATATTGGGCATTTTTCTCCATTAGAACGAGCCTTAACGCTTGTCTGCCATTCGTGACCGCAAGCACCTTTCCACCATACTTTTTTATTTGAACCGAAAGTAATGTCATCAGGTGTAAGCGGTAAGTTCTTCTCCGACCACTCCGAAACAAGCTCCGGGTGCACTTCTGCTAAACTGTTATTCATAGCCAAACCTCAACCTCCTTGTGCTTAGAGTATATGAAGTTTTAGCTTTATCTTGTAGTTTGCGAATATCCGTATAAATAGAAAAAGCCCTTTGAGAAAAGGATTTCTCCTCTCTCAAAGGGCAAATTGACAAACTTGAATTTGTAATTACATTCCATACATATTGGCATTCTTTACAAGTACTTTATCACCCTTTTCTAATTGTTCCTTGGAAATTCCTCGTAACCCAAGTCCAACATGCTCTGTTTTATATCCACAACCATTTGCTTTTCGTTCTTTTGTATGTACATCGACAGTAGTAATTCTGGTTTCTAAGATATCTCCATTTGCTTTATAAATACATGCATTTTCCCCTTCTCTGCACATCCCTGTTAATATGTTTCCTGTGGCAACTGTTCCAACTCCCATAATTGTAAATATATCATCAATAATCAATTCAAAATCTTCTTTTAAACACGATGGAACATCTAATCTGCTCATGTATTCTGTTTCTCGTTCTTTTTTGCTTTTACCAAATAATCCCATGGTATTCCTCCTTTAAAACTTCCGATTGAACAAAATCGCTGCGCGATGGCCTGCCAAGGCTGTGGCGCAGTTTTATTTTTATTAAAAAAGCAGTGGAAT
>NZ_WQNP01000044.1:0-25857 GCF_018783905.1 Ruminococcus sp. MCC718 | reverse complement strand
ATCCGTAAAAACTATTTGAATCAGACCATATCTGAGATCGTAAATCGAAAGCCAAGATTTATTTGTATTGAAGATCTGAATATCAGCGGAATGATGAAAAATAGACATTTATCCAAAGCAGTACAGGAACAAGGATTTTTTTGGTTTAGAAAACAGCTTGAATACAAATGCAATGATAAAGGGATTCAGCTTATAGTGGCTGATCGGTTTTATCCATCATCAAAACTTTGCAGCTGCTGTGGAAACATCAAAAAAGATTTGAAGTTATCTGACAGGGTTTATAGATGTGAATGTGGGAATATGATTGACAGAGATTTCCAGGCATCTATAAATCTCAAGGCTTATGGAGAACGATTTGCAAGCTAACACTGAAACGTTAATGCAAATATGTACGGATACGTTAGTCCGGAATTTACGCCTATGGAGAGTACAAGAACTTGTGAGTAGATAGATATTTATATCATCAAAAGCATACTCGTTGAAGTAGGAATGAAACATGGAAGTTTACAACTTTTTATAAGTTTTCAGTAACGGTATGGATATGGAGTCAAAATCAAAAAAAACTGTCTTATGGAAACTTTTTCTGTCTACGTTTTATCTCAGTGCATTCACGTTTGGCGGAGGCTATGTAATCGTGAGTCTGATGAAAAAGAAATTTGTTGATGAGTATCACTGGATCAATGAGAATGAGATGCTGGATCTGGTGGCGATCGCACAGTCGGCACCGGGAGCTGTGGCAGTGAACGGAGCGATCGCAGTCGGCTATAAGCTGGCAGGGCTTACCGGCGTGGTGACAGCCGTCTTTGGGACATTGCTTCCGCAGTTTGTGATCATTGCGGCAATCTCGGTCTGTTATCAGATCTTCTGCAAAAATTTTATTGTAAGCCAGATGTTGCTTGGCATGCAGGCCGGAGTCGGGGCAGTGATCGCTGTTGTGGTATATGAGATGGCGGGTGAGGTGGCAAAACAAAAAGATGCCATTTCCTGGATCATTATGGTAGCTGCCTTTCTGGCGGCAACGGTGTTTCAAGTCAATGTTGTATACATTGTGATCGCAAGCGGTCTGTTGGGATTCTTACGTTCAAAGTATGGAAAGAGGAAAACATCATGATTTATCTGAAATTATTTTTTGCATTTCTTCAGATTGGAATGTTCAGTTTTGGAGGCGGTTATGCGGCAATGCCTCTGATACAGCACCAGGTAGTGGACACGTATCACTGGTTAGATGGGAAAGGGTTCGCAGATCTTGTCACGATCTCGCAGATGACACCTGGCCCGATCGCCACAAATGCAGCTACGTTTGTCGGAATGAACACGGCAGGGCTTGCGGGAGCTCTGATTGCAACGTTTGGATGTATTCTGCCGTCCTGTATTTTGGTTACATTTATTGCTTACTTCTATTTAAAATATCAAAAGCTCGCAGCACTTCAGGGTATTCTTTCTTCACTGCGTCCGGCAGTGATCGCACTGATCGCATCGGCCGGCATTTCCATCTTGGTTTCTGCCTTCTGGAACGGACAAACTGTGATCCGTCTGCCGGATACCGACTGGGGTATGGTGATTCTGTTCGGCCTTTGCATCGTGCTGCTTCGGAAATGTAAAATGAATCCGGTGACCGTTATGTTTCTGGCCGGTATTCTGAAAGTTTTGCTGGCAGAAGGTCAGAAGGTTTTGTAAAATTCTGGTAATTGTTCAGTGGCTTCACCGTTGTGGGTCAAAATACATTTTCTGTACATTGACATTTAAGGCTATAGAGGGTAAAATTGAAAAAACTGATGATGTATATCAAAATAAAATGAACGAAACGATGATGGAGGATAAAGAAATGCAGATACTCAAAGACAGAATCAGAAAAGACGGTAAGATTAGAGAAGGCAATGTGCTGAAAGTGGACAGCTTTTTGAATCATCAGATGGATGTATCCCTGTTCCGTGAGATCGGAAAAGAGTTCAAACGCAGATTTGAAGGGGAAGAGATCACAAAGATCCTGACGATCGAGGCATCCGGTATCGGTATTGCCTGTGTTGTTGCCGAAGTTTTCAACGTTCCGGTTGTCTTTGCAAAAAAGACGCAGACCAAAAATATCGCAGGAGATGTCTATACCACACAGGTGGAGTCCTATACTCACGGAAGAATCTACGACATCATCGTTTCCAGGGAGTTTCTCGGACCGGATGACAAAGTGCTGCTGATCGATGATTTTATGGCAAACGGAAAGGCAATGGAGGGACTGATCCAGATCGTAAAAGATTCCGGTGCACAGCTGGTCGGGGCCGGTATCGTGATCGAGAAAGGCTTCCAGCCAGGCGGCGATGCCCTGCGTGATCAGGGAGTACACCTGGAATCTCTCGCTATCGTAGAGAGTATGGATGAAAAAACCGGAGAGATCGTATTCCGATAAGCTTTACGATTTCTTTACAATTGCAGATTTTCTTTACAAAAACATAACCAAGGATTAACCAGCCCATGCTTTTTGTGGGCTGGTTTTGTGTTATCTTAAGGTTGTTCACAAAGAACAGAAAAATCAGAAACTGACAGATGCCGAATGAAAAACTGGTAAAAATAAAACGAAAACGGCACAGCAGGTCAGGAGAGGAGATTATTATTATGAAGAACCTTAAGAAATTGACAGCTTTAGCAGGAATTTGTGCAGTGACAGTAGCAAGTCTGGCAGCATGCGGACAGTCAGGCACGACAACAGAGACAAAGGCAGATACAAACGCAGCACAGACAGAGGCAGGAAGCCAGGCGGCTGAAAGCACTGCAGACAGTGCCAAAGATACACAGGCAGCAAGTGAAGCTTCCGCAGATTTGAGCGGCAGCATTACCATGGCAGGAAGTACTTCTATGGAGAAACTGGCAAACGCCGTTGCAGAAGCTTTTATGGAGAAATATCCGAATGTAACCGTAAATGCAGAATTTACCGGATCTTCCGCAGGTATTGAATCCCTTCTTTCCGGAAGCGTAGATATCGGAAACTCTTCCCGTGCACTGGAAGACAGTGAAAAACAGAATGGTGCAGTAGAAAACATCGTAGCGATCGACGGTATTGCAGTTGTAGTAAATCCGGATACAAAAGTAGAGAATCTGACAAAAGAACAGCTGGCACAGATCTACACAGGTGAGATCACAGACTGGGCAGATGTAGACGGAGACTCCGCACCGATCGTTGTGATCGGACGTGAAGCAGGTTCCGGTACGAGAGGAGCTTTTGAAGAACTGCTGGATGTTGCAGATAAATGTACATATGCAAGCGAACTGGACAGCACCGGAGCTGTTATGGCAAAAGTAGCTTCCACACCGGGCTCCATCGGATACGTATCTCTGGATGTCTTGGATGACACGGTAAAAGCCCTGAAACTGGAAGGTGTAGAGCCGACAGCAGAAAACATCAAAGCAGGAAACTATTTCCTGAGCCGCCCGTTTGTTATGGCGACAAAAGGAGAGATCTCAGAACAGAGCGAACCGGTACAGGCACTGTTTGACTATCTTTCTTCCGCAGAAGGAAAAGATCTGATCAGCTCCATAGGTCTGATCACTGTAGACTAACTGGAAAAAACGAAGGCTTGGTGTAAAGAATGGAAGATAAGAAAAGCAAATTCAGTATTTTAAGTGCAAAAGGATCCCGCTCGGCGGTAGAAACAACGGCACAGATCATCTTTACCATATGTTCGGTTGTTGCAGTTGCGGCAGTCTTTTCGATCACACTCTACATGATCATCAGCGGAACCCCTGCGATTTTCAAAGTCGGTCTCCTTGATATTCTCTTTGGAAGTGTCTGGGCACCGACGGCGGCAACGCCATCCTACGGTATCCTGTACATTATCCTCACATCGATCGTAGGAACGGCACTTGCCATCCTGATCGGTGTGCCGATCGGTATTCTGACCGCAGTCTTTCTTGCGGAAGCTGCACCGAAAAAACTGGCAGCCGTTGTAAAACCGGCGGTGGAACTTCTGGCAGGCATTCCTTCGGTTATTTACGGACTGGTCGGCATCCTGGTGCTCAATCCGGTAATGTACAAACTGGAGCTGTTTCTCTTTCAAAATTCAAAAACACACCAGTTCACCGGAGGAGCGAACCTGATTTCAGCTGTGATCGTACTGGCGATTATGATCCTCCCAACGGTAATAAATATCAGTGAGTCTGCACTGAAAGCAGTACCGCAGAATCTGAAATCAGCATCGCTGGCTTTGGGAGCCTCCCATATCCAGACTATTTTCAAGGTGATGATTCCGGCGGCAAAATCCGGTATCATTACAGCCATCGTACTTGGAACAGGAAGAGCAATCGGCGAAGCGATGGCGATCACTTTGGTAGCAGGAAGTTCGGTAAATCCGCCGTTCCCATTCAATTCGGTTCGTTTTCTGACAACAGCGATCGTAAGTGAAATGGGATATGCAGCAGATTTACACAGACAGGTTTTATTCACGATCGGTCTGGTGCTGTTTGTATTCATCATGCTGATCAATGTGGTTCTGACACGGATACTGAAGAAGGGAATAGACGACGATGCAAAGTGAGAATTCAATTTATAATAAAAAAACACATGGCATGGACAAGTTCCTGTACGGATGCATTTATCTGTCAGCAGCCATAGCAGTTTCTGTTCTTCTGATGATCATCTGTTATGTAACGGTAAGAGGAATCGGAAGTGTAAGCCTGGAGTTTCTGACAACGGTAACAAGTGCAAGAAAAGGAACGGTCGGCATTGCCGGAAATATTGTCAATACGCTGTATATCATCATGATCACGCTGGTGATCGCAACGCCGATCGGTGTGGGAAGTGCCATTTATCTGAATGAGTATGCCAAACCGGGCAAGATCGTAAGGATCATTGAATTTACGACTGAGACACTTTCCGGTATCCCATCGATTATTTTCGGACTTTTCGGAAGCGTGTTTTTTGGAACAACGCTGAAACTTGGTTATTCTCTGCTGACCGGTGCTCTGACTTTGAGCCTTATGATCCTGCCACTGATCACGCGAAACACGCAGGAAGCTCTGCGTACGGTTCCGGATTCTTACCGGAGCGGAGCACTTGGCATGGGAGCAACAAAATGGCACATGATCCGTACAATCCTGCTTCCGTCTGCCATGCCCGGCATCATCACCGGAGTGATTCTGGCGATCGGACGTATCGTCGGAGAATCGGCAGCCCTGCTCTTTACGGCAGGAAGCGGTTATCTGCTCCCGAAAGCGGGAGGATGGCTTTCCAAGATCCTGCAGCCGGGCGGAACTTTGACGATCCAGCTGTATCTTAGCAGCTCAAAAGCAGAATATAATGTAGCGTTTGGAATTGCATTTGTACTTCTTGTAATCGTACTGTGCATCAATTTCCTGACAAAATATCTGGCGAAGCGTTTCGATGTAACGCGGATGAAATAAAAGAAAGAGGAGCATCACCATGGAAAATACAAAAATCAGTGTGCAGGATCTGAACCTGCACTACGGAACGAATCATGCGTTAAAACATGTCAATATGGAGATTCGGGAAAATGCGATCACTGCATTTATCGGTCCGTCCGGATGCGGTAAATCCACCTTTCTGAAGTGCTTAAACCGTATGAATGACCTGGTTGAGAACGTAAAAATAGAAGGAAAAGTCCTGATTGACGGAGAAGATATCTACAGTCCGAGGGCAGATACCACACTGCTTCGAAAAAAAGTGGGTATGGTATTTCAGCAGGCAAATCCATTCCCGATGAGCATTTATGATAATATCGCTTATGGACCGAGGATCCATGGCATTAAAGATAAAGCGACACTCGATCAGATCGTGGAAGAGAGTCTGCGTGGAGCAGCGATCTTTGATGAGGTAAAAGACCGCCTGAAAAAATCAGCACTGGGGCTTTCCGGCGGACAGCAGCAGCGTCTCTGTATTGCAAGAGCACTGGCCGTACAGCCGGACGTGCTTCTGATGGATGAGCCGACATCGGCACTTGATCCGATCTCTACTTTAAAAATTGAAGAGCTGATGGTAGAGCTGAAGAAAAAATATACGGTTGTTGTTGTCACCCATAACATGCAGCAGGCAGCACGTGTATCGGATGACACCGCATTCTTCCTGGTAGGAGAAGTGATCGAGTTTAACCATACCGATGACATCTTTGCGAGACCGCAGGATAAGAGGACCGAAGATTATATTACAGGACGTTTTGGTTGATTGGGGGAAAAACAATGTCAGTGAGAATGAATTTTGAACACGAACTGGAGACTCTTCGCGAAAACATGGATGCCATGGGAAAGGGGATTCAGCAGGCTTTTGCAGATCTGCTCTCAGCGATTGCACTTAATGATCTGGAAGAATTGGACAGAATACAGAAAAATGACCGTAAGATCAATGAGATGGAGCGTAAGATTGAAGCAGAATGCCTGCTGCTTCTGACCAGGCAGCAGCCGGTGCTGGCAAGTGATTTGCGTATCGTATCTTCTGTTATGAAAGCAGTCGGTGACATGGAACGTATCGGTGACCATGCAGCGGATATCGCAGATATGGCAGTGCGTCTGAACGGTATCAGCTACAAAGAGTATGCACCGTCCATGCCGGAGATGCTCGAAGAGACCAGAAAGATCCTCTGTGATGGGGTAGAGCTTTTTATGGCAAGGGATAAAGAGCAGGCAAAAGAATTTTATAAAAGAGACGATAAGATTGATGACCTTTTCAACCAGGTGAAAGAGGAACTGGTTGCCTGCCTGAAAGAAGGCAAAAAAGACACCGATGCCTGTGTGGATCTTCTGATGGTTGCAAAATATCTGGAACGTATCGGTGACCATGCAGTCAATATCTCAGAGTGGGAAGTATTTAAAGAGACCGGAAGCATCAAAAACGAAAGAATCCTTTGATACATAAGCTCACAAATGCTGCTTGCTTCCGTTGTTTTCCTGTTTTTTCGGCTTGACGTGAAGTGTGAAAACCTTTATAATAGAAAAAACACAGAACAAAGGAAGAAATTATGAGAGTTATCGCAGGCAAAGCCAGGAGACTGGCACTTAAGACGGTTCCCGGAATGGAGACCAGACCGACCACGGACCGGATTAAAGAAACGCTTTTTAATATGATACAGGATGAACTATACGGTATCCGTTTTCTGGATCTGTTTTCCGGGAGCGGTGCGATAGGGATTGAGGCACTCAGCAGAGGAGCAAAGGAAGCAGTCTTTGTGGAAAAAAATCCTGCCGCAGTGTGTTGCATCCGCGAAAACCTGAAGTTTACTAGGTTGGACGCGGATGCTTTTGTTGTGCAGTCAGATGTTTTTGCTGCACTGGATCGTCTGAGACGTGAGATCGAGGACGGCAAGGAGAGCTTTGGTGTCATTTTTATGGACCCTCCTTACAACCAGGAGCTGGAAAAGCGAGTCCTTTCCTGCTTAAAAGACAGCAAAGTGGCAGATGAGCGTACCCTGATCATTATAGAGGCATCTCTGGAGACTGATTTTTCCTATCTTAAGGAATTTGGGTTCCGTGTACTGAAACGCAAAGAATATAAGACAAATGTTCATATGTTTATAGAGAAGGAGAAAAAGGAGTTATGAGAAGAGCTGTCTACCCTGGAAGTTTTGATCCGGTTACGTTCGGACATCTTGATATCATCCGTCGTTCCGCTGTTCTGGTGGATGAACTGATCGTCGGTGTGCTGACAAATAGTGCAAAAACGCCGTTGTTTTCTGCCGAAGAACGTGTTAATATATTAGCTGATGTCACCAAGGATATCGGAAATGTGACAATAAAGGCATTTGATGGTCTGTCCGTAGATTTTGCAAGGAACTGCGGAGCACAGTTTATGGTGAGGGGTCTGCGGGCGATCACCGATTTTGATTACGAACTGCAGATGTCGCAGACCAACCGCATCCTGCGCTCAGATATTGATACGATTTTCTTATCGACCAGTCTGGAATATGCCTACTTAAGTTCGACAACGGTCAAAGAGATCGCCAGCTACCATGGCGATATCTCCAAATTTGTGCCGGAGTCGGTGATTGAGAAGATATATCAAAAAATGGAAGTGTCAAAGCAGGATTGAGAAAGTGCGAAGTACAAAACAATCCGTAAGGCATCTTTAAATTAGAACTAGAACCAGAAATCAGAATAAAAAATAGGAGTGATAACGATGAGCAGCAGAATTGAGCAGATTATTGAAGAAATCGAGGAGTATGTAGACAGTTGTAAATTCCAGCCACTCTCTTCTACAAAGATCGTGGTAAATAAAGAAGAACTGGAAGAGCTTCTGCGTGAGCTTCGTATGAAGACACCGGATGAGATCAAACGTTACCAGAAGATCATCAGCAACAAAGATGCGATCCTGGCAGACGCACAGTCCAAAGCAGATGCGATCATCGCAGACGCAAAGACACAGGCACAGCAGATGGTTACGGAAAGTGAAGTTATGCAGCAGGCATATGCACAGTCCAATGAGCTGCTGGAGAACACCAACCAGCAGGCACAGGAGATCATGGACAATGCAACAACCGATGCCAACAACATCCGTATGGGTGCACTGCAGTACACCGATGAGATGCTGGCAAATCTGGAAAAGATCATGAGCCATACGATCGATGCAGCAGGCGAGAAATACAATACTTTCATCAATTCGATCCAGTCTTGCTACGATATCGTAAACAAGAACAGACGCGAGCTGTCACCGGGCGGAAACCCTGCATCTTATGCAGCACCGCAGCAGGATGCGGATTACGATGACGACGAGGCTTAAAAAAGGCCCGGAAGCAGCGTAATGCAGAGTATTTCACACAGAAATATCAGCAGAGCGAGCAGTATTTTGGTAAAAAAATAGCTACGAAGAGATAAGGGGGTGTCTTTTATGACACTCCCTGTTTGCATGAAAGAGCAAAGACCGCCAAAAGCCAGAAACGGGAGCAATATCACATAACTTTGCGGATAAGCAAATGCGGCAGTGACGGCAGGGATTCCGCCTGTAATTTCCAGAAAGCAGGAGAAAAAAGCGGCACTTTCTGCACGCATGCGGGGTATGTGTGTGATCACATTGGATAAGACGGAAAATAATATAATATAACCGCCAAGCTTTAACAGGACTGAGAGGGCATCTTGGAGGCAGGCATCAAGCAGTGCAAGAGAAAGCACGGGACTCGATGTCTTTTTTTCACGGAGAGAAAAGGAACTGCCGCAAAAGGAAAATGCCATCAGACAGACAAAAGCGGGTATTATGTACAGAAAAGAGACGGTGATCCCGGCTTTCTCCGGGTGTTTTAAGTGCAGTGTCAGAAAATAGGTGATAAGAAAAGCCGGACTTACGTTGTTACAGAAACCGAAGAGCATGGAAGCTTCCTTTGGATCGATCTGATCGGTTTTTAAAAGATCGGCAAGAATTTTGGCACCGGAAGGATAACCGAAGAAAAAGC
Source organism: Ruminococcus sp. MCC718 (assembly GCF_018783905.1). Classification (NCBI taxonomy): domain Bacteria; kingdom Bacillati; phylum Bacillota; class Clostridia; order Eubacteriales; family Oscillospiraceae; genus Ruminococcus; species Ruminococcus sp. MCC718. Next base: position 16,480 of record NZ_WQNP01000044.1, on the reverse strand, counting down.
CGCACAGGAACGCATAAAGTCCGGCCGGGGAGAGATGGAGATATTTTCGGGTAAAAAGTCCGGGCAGGAAGAGAAGGTGTTCGATCAGGCGGCTCTGGATCAGGATGTTGGAAAAGACCATGAATGGCAGAAGGGTGGGAACCAGAGTGAAAAACCACAGGTTCAGTCCCATTTTTGCACCTTCAAAGACCAGACCAGGGAAAAACAGCAGAATCACAAACAGGGCAGCACCAAGAAGTGAAGAAAAGAAAGATTTCATAAAAAATTCCTCTTTTTGCGTATCGTATGCATCAATCCAAAAACATATGCATATAAAAATAAGACAGCATTTGTGAGGGGAGCTTCGGATGAAGAAAAAGCGACCGGATGATACGATCAGAAAAAGGATCTGTTTTCTGTTCCTTGCAGTGCTTGTTCTTTTTGTCGGAATGGCGATATTCCATCATGAAAAGAGAAAATATGCTCTGCATGACAGAGTCATTGAAATGGAACATTTCCGTTCTATGCAGGCAGGCGGCAGCTTGCAGGAAGAAACAGCAGAACTTCAGAAACAGAGCGGACTTTCGAAAGGAAAGCTGCTGGCACTTGCTTTTGCGGGTGCTCAGGCGTCTTTTCCAAAGAAAATGCCGACGATCGATGAGTTGCAGCAGACGGCGAAGTGGATGTACCGTTATCGCCCGAAACAATATGAGATGCTGGAAAATGCGTTCTGTGCGGTATGGGATGATCTTGTCTGCTTTCCAGTAAAATGCAGGGTATCTTATGAGGATTCCTGGATGGAAGAACGCACCTACGGCGGCAAACGGGGGCATGAGGGGACGGATCTGATGCCGCCGACAAATCAGAGAGGGTTTTATCCGGTATTTTCTGCCACAGCCGGGACGGTTGAGCATATGGGATGGCTTCAAAAGGGCGGATGGCGGATCGGAATCCGCAGTAAACAGGGCGGTTACTTTTATTATGCCCATCTCTCGGAATATGCACCGGGGATGGAAGAAGGGAAAACAGTAGAAGCCGGCGAAATGCTGGGCTATATGGGGGACAGCGGTTACGGAGAAGAGGGCACAGTCGGTCAGTTTGCCGTACATCTGCATTTTGGCATTTACATACAGACGGCAGACGGGCGGGAAGTCAGTGTCGATCCTTACTGGATCTTAAAAGGTCTGGAGGGAGAACCTTGAGGTGACAGTTGGAAAAAAGGAAAAATTATGCTATACTGGTCTGACTGAGGAAGGACGGTAAGTAATGTAGGAGGAGTGGTTTTTATGGAAATACAGTTATGGAAGGATATTTTAAATCCATATGAGCTGGCGGTGGAGGAACTGCTGGTAAAATTTAATCATCTGATCAAAGAGTACCAGGATCGGGGTATGTATTCGCCGATGGAGCAGGTCTGCGGCAGAGTCAAATCGATCTCCAGTATTTTAGATAAAGCACAGAAGAAAAACATTGAAGTTGACAAGATTGAAGAACAGCTGGATGATATCGCAGGCATCCGCATCATCTGCCAGTTTGTGGAGGATATTGAGAAGGTGGCGGATCTTATAAGAAACCGCTCCGATATGCAGGTCGTTACGGAAAAGGACTATATCAATCATATGAAATCGAGCGGTTACCGCAGTTACCATATGATCGTGTCTTACCCGGTGGAGACCTTTTCCGGAACAAAGACCATCCGCGTGGAGATCCAGATCCGTACTCTGGCGATGAATTTCTGGTCTACGATCGAACATTCGCTTCAGTATAAATATAAACAGCATATGCCGGATCACATCCGGGAGAAACTGAGCCGCGTTGCCGATGCGATCATTGTGCTGGACAATGAGATGTCAACGGTACGCAGCGAGATCATGGATGCACAGAATTCCTGCCAGATCCAGACGAATCTGGTCAAAGATATTTTAAATAATATCCAGAATCTGTATACGATTGCCAATAAACGGGAACTTGTCAAGATCCAGGATGAGTTTTACCGGATCTATGAGACAAAGGATTTGGAACAGCTGCGTCGTTTTCACAGCGATCTGGACAATATCACAGAAGGTTATCATGTGCAGGCATTTGAGTGATCTTGATGCATAAAGAATGTCAGAGGCATTTTTGAGCAGACGTGGTATAGGAAAAGCAAATAATAAGAAACGAGAAAGGATAAAAAGATGGAACTGCCTTCAAATTATTTAGAAGAGATGAAAGAACTGCTCGGTGATCAGTATGAGGCATATCTTGCAAGTTTTGAGCAGAAAACCAGACAGGGACTTCGTGTAAATACCGCGAAGATCGCACCGGAAACCTTCAGGCAGAAGGCAGATATTTCTCTTGAATGTGTACCGTGGTGTGAGAACGGCTTTGCTTTTGATGAAAAGCAGACGGTGACAAAGCATCCATATTATTATGCGGGGCTTTATTATGTGCAGGAGCCAAGTGCGATGATCCCGGCATCACACCTTCCGGTAGAGCCGGGCGATTTTGTGCTGGATCTCTGTGCGGCTCCGGGCGGCAAGGCGACGGAGCTTGGTGCAAAATTAAAAGGAAAAGGCATGCTGCTTGCAAATGACATCAGCAATTCCAGAGCCAAAGGGCTTTTAAAGAATCTGGAGCTTTTTGGCATTTCGAATCTGTTTGTATCAAGTGAAGAGTCCGATAAGCTCAAAAAAGCTTATCCGGCGTATTTTGACAAGATCCTGATCGATGCACCGTGTTCCGGAGAAGGGATGTTCCGCCGGGATAAGGCAATGGTAAAAGACTGGCTGCAAAAAGGACCGGATTACTATGTGCCGATCCAGAGAAAGCTGCTGCTCGATGCGGCGGATATGCTGAAAAAGGGCGGAATGCTCCTGTATTCGACCTGTACATTTTCTGTAAAAGAGAATGAAGAAAACATCGCTTATCTTTTGCAGGAGCGTCCGGATATGGAACTTCTGATGCCAGAATGGGATGAATATTTCTCCCATGGAAAAAAAGAAGGATTTGAGAACTGTATCCGCATTTTCCCGCATCTGGCACCGGGCGAAGGCCATTTTGCGGCTCTGCTTGGAAAACGCACCGACGGCGAAGGACAGAGTAAAAAATATCTGAAAAAACCGGCGAAAAGTAAAAAAACACCGGTGTCTGACCTCAAGGACTGCCCGGAATTTGCAGCATTTATGCAGCAGATAACAAAGCCTTTATCCGGAAAAACGGAAGTTCAGAAAGAACGCATCTATCTGCTTCCGGAAGGGACGAAGATCGAGCGGGGTATCCGTTATCTTCGCACCGGGCTTTATCTTGGAGATCAGAAGAAAAAGCGGTTTGAGCCGTCGCAGGCTCTTGCCATGTGCTTAAAAGCAGAAGATTTTAAAAAGAGCGTCTCTTTTAAAGGGGACGATGAGCGTGTGATCCGTTACTTAAAAGGAGAGACCCTGGATTTATCCGACACAGAGGCGGAAAACGAAAAAGGCTGGGTACTGGTCTGCGTGGACGGTTACGGGCTGGGCTGGGGCAAAGCGGCCGGCGGTACCTTAAAAAACAAGTATTATGCAGGATGGAGAATGCAGTCATGAGTTATCGATTGGATCAGTATCTGACACTTGCCGGCGAAGGAAGTCGCTCCCAGGTGAAACAATTCCTGAAAAAGGGACTTGTCCAGGTGGACGGTATCACCGAAAAGCAGGCAAAGAGAAAAGTACTGGGGAACGAGCAGATCACGCTAAACGGAAAACCAGTATATTATGAAGAGCATTGCTATCTGATGTTGCACAAACCGGCAGGTGTGGTCACCGCAACCGAAGATAAAAAAGAAAAGACCGTCATGGATCTAATTACTTTGCAGCAGAAAAAGGATCTGTTCCCGGTCGGAAGGCTGGACAAAGACACGGAAGGACTGCTTCTTGTCACAAACGACGGAGAGCTGGCACACCGTCTGCTTTCCCCGAAAAAACATGTGGATAAATGCTATTTTACGAGAGTGACCGGGCAGATCCATGAAGAAGATATCCACAGATTCAAGGAAGGGTTGGATATCGGAGATGAAAAGAAGACTCTTCCGGCGGACCTTGAGATCCTCTCGTCGGGAGAGATTTCCGAAGCGAAAGTCACGATCTGCGAAGGACGTTACCACCAGGTCAAACGGATGTTTGAGGCGATCGGCTGCAGAGTGATCTATCTGAAACGACTTTCCATGGGAAGCCTTACCTTAGATCCGGCTCTGGAAAAAGGAGCGTTCCGCAAACTGACCGAAGAAGAGATTGCGGCACTTTTACAGCCGCCAAGAAAGGAAAAAGAATGAGCACAGATTTTTTGCCTGTTTCCAGAAAAGATATGGAAGAGAGAGGGATCGAGCAGCTGGATTTTGTCTATGTGATCGGAGATGCCTATGTGGATCATCCGTCGTTCGGACATGCCATCATCAGTCGGCTTCTGGAGGCACATGGCTTCCGGGTGGGGATCATTTCACAGCCCGACTGGAAGGATGAAAAGAGTATTTCCATTTTAGGGAAGCCGCGTCTTGGATTTCTGGTGTCGGCCGGAAACATGGATTCCATGGTCAACCATTATACGGTTTCCAGGAAAAGAAGACAGAAAGATGCTTACACACCGGGCGGTGTGATGGGAAAACGCCCGGACAATGCTACGATCGTCTACTGCAACCTGATCCGCCGCACCTACAAGCATACCCCGATCATCATTGGCGGGATCGAGGCGAGTCTTCGCAGACTCGCCCACTATGATTACTGGTCGGACAGCCTGAAACGCTCCATTTTGCTGGATTCGGGGGCAGATCTGATCTCTTATGGGATGGGAGAACACAGCATCATAGAGATTGCGGAAGCACTGGATGCGGGAATCCATGTACGCGATATCACGTTTATTGCGGGAACCGTTTACAAAACAAGGATGCTGGATGAAGCCGTCGATACGATCGTGCTGCCGTCCTATGAAAAATTAAAAGAAGACAAACTCTGGTATGCCAGAAGTTTTTATACACAGTACTGTAATACCGACGCATTTGCCGGAAAGCGGCTTGCGGAGCCTTACGGAGAGCATCTTTATATTGTGCAGAATCCGGCAGCAAAACCACTTACGCAGATGGAAATGGATGATGTCTATGCATTGCCTTATAAAAGAACCTGGCATCCGTCCTACGATGCCAGGGGCGGCGTTCCGGCAATCTCGGAAGTCAAATTCAGCCTGGTCAGCAACCGCGGCTGTTTTGGCGGATGCAGTTTCTGTGCACTGACGTTCCATCAGGGACGGATTATCCAGACGAGAGGGCATGAGTCCATTATCGAAGAAGCGAAACAGATGACGGAAGATAAGGATTTCAAAGGCTATATCCACGATGTCGGCGGACCGACCGCCAACTTTCGCCATCCGGCATGCGAAAAACAGCTGAAAAAGGGCGTGTGCCCGAACAAACAATGTCTGTTTCCAAAGCCGTGCCAGAATATGCGGGCAGACCACAAAGATTATCTGATCCTGCTGCGTAAACTGCGGAAGATCCCGAAAGTCAAGAAAGTGTTTATCCGTTCCGGTATCCGCTTTGATTATTTGATGGCAGATAAGGATGAGAGCTTCTTCCGGGAACTGGTCAAATACCATATCAGCGGACAGCTCAAAGTGGCTCCGGAACATGTGGCAGACAAAGTGCTCGCAAAGATGGGCAAACCGGAGCATGCTGTTTATCAGAAATTTGTTAAAAAATATGAACAGCTCAACAGACAGGAGGGTATGAACCAGTTTCTGGTGCCGTATCTGATGTCCTCCCACCCGGGCTGTTCCCTGACAGAAGCTGTGGAACTGGCAGAATATCTCCGTGATCTTGGCTATATGCCGGAGCAGGTGCAGGACTTTTATCCGACACCGTCCACGATCTCGACCTGTATGTACTATACTGGTGTCGATCCGCGGACGATGGAGCCGGTCTACGTTCCGAAAAATCCGCATGAGAAAGCGATGCAGAGAGCTCTGATCCAGTACCGCAATCCGGCCAATTATGAGCTGGTCAAAGAGGCACTGTTAAAGGCACATCGCAGCGACCTGATCGGATTTGACGCCAAATGTCTGATCCGCCCGCGTCCGGATAAAAATCGTCAAAATTATCAGGGCACGGATAAAAATCGCCGGGGACAAGATGACAGAAACATGGGTGGCAAAAATGCAGGCAGGAAAAATACAGGAAACAGCAGCAATCAAAATGGACGAAATACTGCAAAAGAGCGTCCGACAGGCAAAAAGAAGACAATCCGCAACACGCATAACAGAAAGAAGAAGTGATATGTCAGAAAGAAAAAAGATTGCCATTGTAACGGGAGCCTCTTCCGGTATGGGAAGAGCATTTGTACAGCAGATCATGGACAAGTACCGCAGACTCGATGAAATCTGGGTGATTGCAAGGCATCTGCAAAAAGAGATGTGGCAGGAACGTTTTGGGACAAAGATTGTGCTTCTGCCGCTGGATCTTTTGCAGGAAGCACAGCAGGAGCGGTTAAGATGCAGGCTCTTTGCGGAGGATGTCCGGGTCAAGATTTTGGTAAATGCCGCCGGAATGGGACGGATCGGAACATTTGAAGAGATCACACTTCCGGAGCATCAGCAGACGACGAGGCTGAACGACGAAGCACTGATGACCGTCACGTATCTGTGCCTTCCTTATATGGAGAAAGGCAGCCATATCATTCAGATGGCATCGGCATCGGCGTTTGTGCCGCAGCCGGGATTTGCCGTCTATGCAGCATCAAAAGCTTATGTGCTGAGCTTTTCCAGAGCACTGCGAAGCGAAGTGCGAAAAAAAGGTATCACCGTGACCTGTGTGTGCCCGGGACCGGTGGACACGGCTTTTTTTGAAGGAGCCGAGAAATACCATAAAATGCCGCTGTTTAAGAAAAAATCTATGGCAGATCCAAAGCCTGTCGTGGAAAAGGCCGTTTATGATGCGGCCTGCGGGCGGGCATTGTCCATTTACGGATGGTCGATGAAAGCGTTGTTTCTTGCGTGCAAGATTTTGCCGCACCGTCTGATCATCGACCTGACTGCCATATTTTTTAAACCATAACGCAACCGGCAGCCAGACTCTGTGAAAGGACCGACTGTGAATCGGAAACAACTGGAGGAAATCATGAAGAGAGACAAAGGAGAATTTGGGTATATCAAATCCCAGAAAATCAAACGCGGACTGATCACGCTGGTGATGTTTGCAATCCCGATCATCATTTTTCTGACCGGGCTTTTTATCACAAAGACAAGGCTGAATATGTTTACCTTTGTGGCGATCATGGGGTGTATCCCGGCAGCCAGAGCAGCAACCGGGTTTATCATGATGCTGATGCAAAAACCGGCATCGGAAGCATTAAAAGAAAAGATCGAGCAGGTAAACGAAAATGTACGGATCTTATATGATATGACCTTTACTGCTTATCAGAAAACAGTTCCGGTTGATGCAGTTGCCGTGAGCGGGACGCAGGTGATCGGTTATGTGAGCAGTGAAAAAGCGGATCTTTCGTTTGGAGAAGAACACATCCGGGAGATTTTAAAGAACAATAAATGCAAATCGGTCGGTGTGAAACTGTTCCGGGAGGAAAAACGTTTTCTGGATCAGTTAAAGCAGATGAACCAGAAACAGAGTGAACATGAGACGACGGGCAGCCGGAAGGCAGAATATATCTGCGACGTGCTGCGTGCGATCGTACTTTAACAAAATCAGGCAGCAAAGAGGATTGCGAATATCCGCCTGACAACAGTAAAATACCGGGAAAGGAAAAGCAATGAGAGAACTTGTGATCTCAAAGTACGAGGCAGGGCAGCGTTTTGATAAATTTCTCGCAAAATATATGGAACTGGCACCGAAAAGCTTTTTCTATAAGATGATGCGAAAGAAAAACATCACGCTGAACGGTAAAAAAGCAGCAGGAAATGAAAAACTGGAAAAGGGAGATACAGTGAAACTGTTTCTCTCCGAAGAGACGATCGAAGGATTCCGGGAAAAGAAAAAAAGAGCCGTACATACCGGGGCAAAGCTGGATATTCTCTATGAAGATGAGCAGGTCATGCTGATCAACAAGCCGGCAGGGATGCTCTCGCAGAAGGCGGAAAAAGGCGATATTTCCATGGTGGAGCATCTGATTTCCCATCTTCTGGATACTGGCGAAGTGACCGAAGAAATGTTAAAAACATTCCGGCCGTCCCTGTGCAACCGTCTGGACCGCAATACGAGCGGAATCGTGGCAGCGGGCAAGACGCTGCAGGGTTTGCAGATGCTCTCCGGGCTTTTCAAAGAACGTACCCTGCACAAATATTACCTTTGTATCGTAAAAGGCGTGATCAAAGAAGAACAGGATGTCAGAGGATGGCTTCTGAAAAACGAAAAGACCAACCAGGTCAGAATTTTCAAAAACGAGACAAAGGATGCCAGACCGATCCACACAAAATACCGTCCGCTTGCAGACAATGGGCAGGAGACGCTTCTGGAGATCGAGCTTCTGACAGGGCGTACGCATCAGATTCGTGCCCATTTGTCCTATATGGGACATCCGATCTTCGGTGATCCGAAATACGGAGACGCAGTGTTGAATAAAAAACTGACTTCCGGGTACGGACTTCACATGCAGCTTCTGCATGCCTGGCATCTGGTATTTCCAGAGCTTTCCGGTGATTTTGAAGGACTTTCCGGTAAAAGCATCTACGCTCCGGCACCGAAGCAGTTTGTGAGTATTGCACAGAAAAGAGGACTTGGAACATGGGAACATGGAATTCCAGAGGTTTAAGAGGGTCCGCACTTGAGGAACTGATCAACCGCACGAACGAACAGTATCGCGAGAAAGGGCTGGCACTGATCCAGAAGATCCCGACTCCGATCACGCCGATCAAGATCGACAAAGAAAAGCGTCATATCACGCTGGCGTATTTTGATCAGAAAAGTACGGTCGATTATATCGGGGCAGTGCAGGGGATCCCGGTCTGCTTTGATGCAAAAGAATGTGCGTCAGATACCTTTGCTCTCCAGAATATCCATCCGCATCAGGTCGCTTTTATGCAGGATTTTGAAAAACAGGGCGGGATCGCCTTTCTGCTGATCTATTATACCGGAAGAAATCTGATCTTATATCTTCCGTTTAAGGATATGATACGGTTCTGGGAACGGGCACAGAATGGAGGACGCAAAAGTTTCCGTTTTGAAGAAGTAGATCTTTCCTATCAGATTGAAGCCGGACACGGCGTATTTGTACCGTATCTGGAGGCGATTCAAAAAGATTTGGATGCCAGGGATTGACAGAAATCAGAATTGAGCATATAATAACATCTGATTTTGCATGATAATTAGGTAACACGTTAATACAATAAAGTGAAACAGATGGAGAATTTGAAGGATCTAATGCATGATTTTATACGGTAATGCCGATATTTACATGACGGGATTATTGCATATTCTCACAAAGAGCAAGGGCAGAAGAGAATGGAGGAACCTATGGAACAGAGACTGCTGCACACACCGGAGGGCGTGCGTGATATCTACAGCGGAGAGTACGCCAGAAAGAAAGCACTTTTACAGAAACTGCACAGAGTCGTAGAGGGTTACGGTTACTGTGATATTGAGACACCGACCTTTGAATATTTTGATGTATTCAGCAGAGAGATCGGAACGACTCCGTCCAAAGATCTGTATAAATTTTTTGACCGCGAGGGAAACACCCTTGTACTTCGCCCAGATATGACACCGGCGATCGCCAGAGCCTATGCAAAATATTTTTCCAATGAGGAACTGGGTGTCCGACTTTCTTACATGGGAAATACGTTTGTAAACAACTCAAGCCTTCAGGGACATTTAAAAGAAATGACACAGCTCGGTGCGGAGCTGATCGGGGACGGCAGCGTGGAAGCCGATGCCGAGATCACGGCAATGATCGTAGAGATGCTGCTGGCAGCCGGACTTACCGAATTTCAGGTGAGCATCGGACATGTAGAGTTCTTCCAGAGCCTGCTTGCAGAGGCCGGTGTTGACAAAGCTACCGAGCAGGAACTTCGCAGACTGATCACCAACAAAAACAATTTCGGTGTCGAGACACTGCTCGAAGAGCGGAACATGAATGAAAAGCTGACGAACCTGTTCAAACGCCTTCCGCAGATGTTCGGAAACATCGAAGTGCTCGATCAGGCAGAGAGTATGACTGATAATACACAGGCTCTGGCGGCGATCGCCCGCCTGCGTAAACTGTATGAGATCATCCGCAAATATGGATATGAGAAATATATTTCCTTTGACCTTGGTATGCTTGGAAGCTACGGTTATTATACCGGCATACTGTTTCGTGCCTACACGTTCGGAACGGGAGATGCCGTTGTAAAAGGAGGTCGCTACGATCAGCTGATGGGATACTTTGGAAAGCCGGCAGCATCGATCGGATTTGTCGTGCAGGCAGATGAGCTTTTAAATGCACTTTCCAGACAGAAGATTGCGGTTCCGGTCGAAGAAGGACCGACGCTGGTTCTCTATGACAGTTTCGTCCATGATCAGGCGATCGAAGCATCCATTCAGATCCGCAGGGACGGAGGAAAGGCAGCTCTGATGAGAAGAATAGAAGGTTATCCGCTTTCTTTCTACAGTGCCTATGCGAAACGCAATGCACTTGAGAAGGTTGTTTATTTTGCAGCGGACGGAAACGTACAGACAGTGAAACCGCAGGAGGAAAAAGCATGAGATATCTGACATTTGCACTGGGAAAAGGACGGCTCGCAAAGAAAACACTGGAGCTGTTTGAGAAAATTGGGATCACCTGCGAGGAGATGAAGGATAAAGATTCCAGAAAACTGATCTTTGTCAATGAAGAGCTGAAACTGCGTTTCTTTCTTGCAAAAGGACCGGATGTGCCGACTTATGTCGAATACGGTGCAGCTGATATCGGTATCGTAGGCGAAGATACCATCCTGGAAGAACAGCGGAAACTGTATGAAGTTCTGGATCTTGGATTCGGAAAATGCCGGATGTGTGTCTGCGGACCACAGTCTGCGGCAGAACTTCTGAAACATCAGGAGCAGATCCGCGTGGCAACCAAGTATCCGCATATTGCAAAAGACTATTTTTATAATAAAAAACACCAGACAGTAGAAATCGTCAAACTGAACGGTTCGATCGAGCTGGCACCGATCGTCGGACTTTCCGATGTGATCGTCGATATTGTGGAGACCGGTTCCACACTTCGCGAAAACGGTCTGGTCGTACTCGAAGAAGTATGCCCGTTATCTGCCAGAGTGGTAGTCAACCAGGTGAGCATGCGTATGGAAAATGAAAGAATTACAAAGATTTTGACAGATCTGAAATCTGTGATCAAACAGGAGGCATAAAAGAATGCGTACAATAGCACTTACAGAGGAAACCAGAAAAAACGTGCTTGAGAATCTGCTGAAACGCAGCCCGAGCAGCTATGGAAAATTCGAGGATGCTGTGGCAGAGATCGTTGAGAATGTACGAAACAACAAAGATGCGGCAGTGTTTGAATATACGAAAAGATTTGACGGTGCCGATATCAATGCCAGAAACATCAAAGTGACAAAAGAAGAGATTGACGAAGCTTACGAACAGGTTGATCCGTCTCTTCTGGATGTTATCAGAAAAGCACTGGTCAACATTCGTGAATATCACGAAAAACAGAAAAAATACAGCTGGTTTGACAGCAAACCGGACGGAACCATGCTTGGACAGAAAGTCATGCCACTTGCAAAAGTCGGTGTCTATGTTCCGGGTGGAAAAGCAGTTTATCCTTCTTCTGTTCTGATGAATGTTGTACCGGCAAAAGTGGCAGGTGTGGAGAAGATCATCATGACGACCCCTTGCGGAAAGGACGGAAAAGTGTATCCGTCCACACTTGTTGCCGCTATGGAGGCAGGAGCAGATGAAATCTACAAAGTGGGTGGTGCCCAGGCGATTGCAGCTCTGGCATTCGGAACCGAGAGTATACCAAAAGTAGACAAGATCGTAGGTCCTGGAAACATCTATGTGGCACTTGCCAAAAAAGCTGTTTACGGACATGTCAGCATTGATTCCATTGCCGGACCGAGCGAGATCCTGGTACTGGCAGATGAGACAGCCAATCCGCATTATGTGGCAGCCGATCTGCTCTCTCAGGCAGAACACGACGAGATGGCTTCTGCGATCCTGGTAACGACAAGCCGTGACTTTGCAGATAAAGTTTCCGAAGAGATCGAAGGCTATTTAAAAACTCTCTCAAGAAGCGAGATCATCCGCAAATCACTGGACAATTATGGCTACGCACTGGTTGCAGAGACGATGGACGAGGCGATTGAGACTGCAAACGAGATCGCATCTGAGCATCTGGAGATCGTGACGGCCAACCCGTTTGAAGTAATGATGAAGATCCGCAATGCCGGAGCCATCTTTATCGGAGAATACAGCAGCGAACCGCTGGGCGATTATTTTGCCGGACCAAACCACGTACTGCCGACCAACGGAACTGCAAAATTCTTCTCCCCGCTTGGCGTAGATGACTTTATCAAACGTTCCAGCATCATCTATTATTCAAGAGAGGCACTCAAAGATATCCACAAAGATATCATCCAGTTTGCCGAGGCAGAAAAACTGACGGCACATGCAAATTCGATCCGTGTCCGTTTTGAAGAGGAAGATGCCAATGAGTAGGACAGCCACCATCACCCGGACAACAAAAGAAACGGATATCGCAATGACGCTTTCCCTTGATGGAAGCGGAAAATCCAAGATCAGTACCGGCATCGGATTTTTTGATCATATGCTGGACGGATTTACCAGACATGGGCTGTTTGATATGAAACTTTCCGTAAAAGGAGATCTCTATGTGGACTCCCACCACACGATCGAAGATACCGGGATCGTGCTCGGCAATGCGATCCGCGAGGCAGTCGGTGACAAAAAAGGCATAAAACGCTACGGACATTTCATTCTTCCGATGGATGAGTGCCTGGTCGTGTGTGCCGTCGATCTGTGCGGAAGACCGTATTTATCCTTTGATGATGTATTTACCGTACCGAAATGCGGGGATATGGACACCGAAATGGTACGTGAATTTTTCTATGCTGTTTCCTATGCGGCAGCAATGAATCTGCATATAAAAGTCTTGACACCCGGAAATAATCATCATATGATGGAAGCAATGTTCAAAGCATTTGCGAAAGCACTGGACATGGCAGTTGGAATGGATAGCCGCATTACAGATGTGCTTTCGACGAAAGGAAGTTTATAATGCAGAAGAAAATTGTGGTACATATGTATCTGAAAAACGGGAAAGCAGTGACCGGCTTTGACGGAAAAGAACTGCTTGAAGATGGCGATGTGATGAGTATTGCCCAGCATTACAGCAACAACGGGGCAGATGAGCTTCTGATCTTTGATCTGTCGGATGACGATGCAGATCACGAGCAGTCTCTCAATCTGATTCGCCAGATCAGCCGGGTGATCGATATCCCGATGAGTGGCGGCGGCCATATTAAAAATCTGGAAGATGTGAAAAAGCTTCTCTACGCAGGATGCCAGCAGGTTTTCTTAAATTATGCCAAAGCAGTCAATATTGAACTGACAGAAGAAGTATCCAAACGTTTCGGAAAAGAAAAAATTGCGATCTGTACAGACAGTTTTGCACAGCTGCAGGCAAACAAGGCGAGGGTAAATGAATATACCTCCCGTGTGATCCTGCTCTGCGATGAAGTGGATGTGCGTACAACTGCCCGCCTTGTAGAAGTGCCGGTACTTCCGGTTTCCACACGTGCAGACCGTCACGGCCTGCTAAAGCTTCTGATGCTCGACAATATCTGCGGTGTCTGCGGAGATACATTCTCTGATCTGAATGAAGATCTGATGGCAGCCAAGCTGGAAGCGAAAAAGCATGGCGTTGAGATCAATACGTTCGAGAGCAAGATGAGCTGGAATGAGCTGAAACTGAACTCCGACGGCATGATCCCGGTTGTTGTGCAGGACTACAAAAATCTGGAAGTGCTGATGGTCGCTTATATGAACCGTGAAGCTTTTGAAAAGACTGTGGAGTCCGGAAAGATGACCTACTGGAGCAGGAGCCGCAACGAACTGTGGCAGAAAGGTGCGACCTCCGGACATGTCCAGTATGTCAAACAGCTTTCCATCGACTGCGACAACGATACCATCCTGGCAAAGGTGCAGCAGATCGGTGCCGCATGCCATACCGGGAACCGCAGCTGTTTCTACCGTGAGATCTTAAAGAAAGATTACCATGAGACCAATCCGGCGATCGTTTTCGACCATCTCTATAAGCTGATCGAGGATCGCAAACAGCATCCGAAAGAAGGATCTTACACCAACTACCTGCTTGAACAGGGCATTGACAAGATCCTCAAAAAAGTCGGAGAAGAAGCGACGGAGATCATCATTGCAGCGAAAAACCCGAATCCGGAGGAGATCAAGTACGAGATTTCCGATTTTCTGTACCATGTGATGGTACTGATGTCTGAACGCGGTGTGACTTGGGATGATATCACCAGAGAGCTTGCAAACCGCTAAGGGTATGATTTTGATATAACCGAATAAAACCCCGCCTTTTTGCATAGCGTATAGCAGAAAGGCGGGATTTTTATGCATACAGGCTTAAGTGAAGAGCAGAGACGGCAGATCGAAAAGATGCGGCGGCAGAGCGGCCGTATGCCGGTTTACCGGAAAACGGCAGAAAAAGTGAATGATTTTTCAGAAAAAACAGAAGAACTTCCACAGAACGGGAGTTCTTTTTTTACACGCCTTCTGGCGGCAATGCTGCTGCTGGCACTGTTTTTGCAGTTTCATTTGAGCGGCAGTTCGATCTTTGGATATAACAGCCGGGAGGCAGTCACGGCGGTCAGTCAGAGCATAGACTTGCAGAAAGTGGCAGATTCTGTTAGAATAAAATAATATGTGGGTCAGAACGTCATGGATTTCAGACTCGCGAAACAGGAGAAAGCATAAATAAATACAGGTAATATAAGCATCAGGAGGAACCACATGGGGAATAAACAAAGGGGAAAAATGAAAAAAAGACTGCTTGTGGCAGCACTTGCGGCGTGCATGGCATTTCCGGCAAGTCTTCCGGCACAGGCAGCAGGCACGGTACACGGCAAAAAGGTCGGCTGGATACAGAAAGAAGGGCAGACGTACTACTGTGATCCATCTACTCTGCAGAATGTATGCGGCAAATGGCAGCTGATCGGCAAAAATTACTATTATTTTGACCAGCTGGGCAGATTGATCCGCAACAAATGGGTTGGAAATTATCACGTCGGCGACAACGGAGCCCTGGAAAAAAACAAGTGGATCGGCAAATATTTTGTCGGTGAAAACGGAAAGTGGATCAAGAAATTCAAGGGCGGCTGGTATAAGATCAACAAAAAGTGGTATTATTATACAAAAGAAGGCGTAAAGAAAACCGGCTGGTTAAAGTACAAAGGTAATAAGTACTATCTGGATAAAAACGGTGTGCGTCTGACCAAGTGGCAGAAGATCAAGAATACCACCTACTATTTTACGAAAAAAGGTAAACAGCGGAGTACTTCCTGGAAAAAGAAAGGCGGCTGGTATTACCCGACCAGCACGACCGGCTCGGTGTACAAAGGCGAGCGTATGAACACAGGAAGCCGCCTGACAGCAACCAAGATCGAGTACCGCACTTCCACGCTCAAAGTCATCCTTCGCAAACACAGAGCGTACAGCACCTGCTACTGGACTGCGGATATTAAGATCAACAATCCAAACCAGATGTTTTCGGCATTTTCCTATGGGACGTATGGCGGAACAAGAGAGACGACTTCGCATGCGGTAAAACGCACCAAATCAATCATCGGCATCAATGCCAGTGCTTTTTCCTATTCGGACGGCAGACCTTGTTTTGATGCAGTGAAGATCCAGAAAGGCAAGATCTACAACCGTGCAGGCGGTACAAGCTATTCCAACTGTGCCGTTCTCTGGGACGGAACCATGTTTACGCCGGAAGTACATCTTTCCGCCGAAGATCTGGTGGAAATGGGCGTAAAAGACAGCTACAATTTCGGACCGCCGCTGATCGAAAACGGCAAAAAAGTTACATACAATATGGAAAATTCTGCAAACGACTGGTCACTGATGTTCTATAAAGATCCAAGAAGTGCCGTCGGTATGGTAGAGAAAGGCCATTACATTCTACTCGTTGCAGACGGAAGAGGGATCGGCGGTTCCCTCGGACTTACCAGAACCGAGATGCAGAATATTTTCAAAAGCTACGGCTGTACCTACGCCTACAATATGGACGGCGGCGGATCAGCAACCCTTGCTTACCGCGGAACGGTGTTGAACCATCCATCCGACGGAGCAGAGCGGGCATGTGGAGATTTCCTGCTGTTCAAAGAATAAGAGGTAAAGAACAGCTGAATAAAACTTATAAAAGTATATAAACAACTGTTGAATTTTGCAGGTTATTAGTATAGAATAATATTGAAAGGAAGTGATGCTTTGAGTAAATATTATTCTATACATGAATTTTCAAAAATT
>NZ_WQNP01000043.1:0-52690 GCF_018783905.1 Ruminococcus sp. MCC718 | reverse complement strand
TTGCCTTCGGCTATATCCTTCCCACTACCGGGCGGATTCGGGACTTTAACCCGTTAGAAACGTGCGCCGCTAGGCGCACTCACAAAAAGACCGTTTCCAAATGGAATCCATTTGGAAACGGTCTTTTAAGCTTTCGCATATAAAATCTTATTGATCGATTTAAAAAAATTATCTTCTTCTCAGGAAATCCGGAATCTGAATGTCTCTTTCCTGTACATTACTGGAAGGTGTGCGCAGTTTTCCGTTTGACGGAGCTGTGCCCGCCTGTCTGCCGGCCTGTGTAGCACTTCCGATCGTTCTCTGGAAAAGACTGGACTGTGGCTGTTCATTGCGGCTGTCCTGTGATACTTTTCTGCTGTTTACTGTCGGCTGTGTTGCGGTAGAAGAATCCAGACCGGTAGCAATCACGGTGATGCTTGCTTCGTCTGTGTAAGTATCATCATACATAGCACCAAAGATAATGTTTGCATCATCACCGGCAAGCTCCTGTACATAGCTTGCTGCATCGTTTGCATCCATAAGAGAAATATCTCCTGAAATATTGATGATAACGTGGGATGCACCTTCGATCGTAGTCTCCAGAAGCGGGCTGGCCACTGCCTGTTTGACTGCTTCGAGTGCTTTGTCGTCTCCTTTTGCATGTCCGATACCGATATGTGCGATACCCTTGTCTGTCATAACCGTCTGTACATCGGCAAAATCCAGATTAATCAGTGCCGGAAGGTTGATCAGGTCGGTAATACCCTGTACTGCCTGCTGCAGAACCTCGTCTGCTTTCTTGAGAGCTTCCGGCATCGTGGTACGGCGGTCTACGATTTCAAGCAGCTTGTCATTTGGAATTACGATCAGTGTATCTACATTTTTCTTGAGGTTTTCAATACCTGCAAGTGCGTTATTCATGCGGGTTCTTGCTTCAAAACGGAAAGGTTTTGTCACAACGCCGACAGTCAGGATGCCCATCTCTTTTGCAATACCTGCAACTACCGGGGAAGCACCTGTTCCGGTACCGCCGCCCATACCACAGGTAACGAATACCATGTCTGCACCCTGCATAGCCTGTCTGAGCTCTTCGGAGCTTTCTTCGGCTGCCTGACGGCCAACCTCCGGCTGTGCACCTGCACCAAGTCCTTTTGTTACTTTTTCACCGATCTGAATTGTGTTCGGTGCTTTGCAAAGCTGCAGTGCCTGCTTATCGGTATTGACACCAATAAATTCTACACCTGCGATCGCTTCATCAACCATTCTATTCACAGCGTTATTGCCTGCACCGCCCACACCGATTACGATGATCTTAGCCGCAGACTCAGCTTCGTTTGTCATAATTTCTAACAAGGGTATTTCCTCCTTCGCATATGCATCTCTATTCTTCTATAATATAGTTATTTGCCCAAATAATCAAGACAATTTTAAAATTTCTTATTAAAAAGCTAGTTTCGCCCATCGAACCACGGCCGGAACTGTGCAATATTCCCATCATCCGTGTCACTAATTGATGTAAGAACCTGTATATGGATCAATATAGCCGTATCCATCGGTAATAATATTGCCATTTTCATCGGTATAATTATACTCATCACACTGCGTCGTCGTTACTCCGGCAGCATCGGTATAGGTCTTGTTTCCATCGGCATCGGTCGAAAAAGTACCGTCTGTTTTTGAGTACATTCTGCCTCCGCCTTCCTGTGTTTCCTGCGTGGAAGTTTCAGACTCGCTGCTTCCGTCAGTCGAGGCCAGATCTTCCGTACCGCCGCTCTCGTTTTTAAAGGTCACCTGTCCGCTGTTTTCACTGTAGGATTCCATGTACAGTGTTCCATGTCTGCCGTCAAGCTGTGCGTATATGGAGTTGAGTGCCGACATCTTGTCCTCCAGATCCGTATCATCTCCAAGGTTGACCTTGATATCCTCGAACACCAGTGTGATCGTATCTCTTGTATTAAAACGGATCTCATTTGGTACCAGACCGTCTTTGTTCAGTGTCTTGGTCAGAGTTACGATCGTATTGTACATTCCTTCATCCTTCACCGGAAGTTTTTCATATAGTTCTGCTTTTTCAACATCCAGCCCGGTGATCAGTGGAACATCTTCGCTTGGCTGATCCGAGATCTCCACGATCATGCCGTCTTTATCGAAATAAATATAGCTTCCCTGATTCAGGAGATATCCGATCTGCTGTTTTTCTTTTACGGTCACCTGCACTTCAAATGGTGTTCTCAGCTTTGCCTCTGCTCCGTTCAGGAACGGAATGGACTCCTTTACTTTTGCCTGATCGCTGAATTTCCAGAGCAGATAAAGTGAATTCTTGCAGAGACCATCCTGCATGATGGCCTCCTGTATCTCCTCCGCTTTATATTGCTTATTTCCTGAAATTACCAGTTTCCGCACCCGAAACAGCCCAAAAATCACCACCAGACCAAGCACCAGCACGGCCAGCAGAATCAAGATCACTTTTCTTCTTTGCTTTCTTCTGTTCTTCTTTTTGTTCTTCACAGTTTCACCTTTCTGCTTTTTTCTTCGAAATAACCGCTCCAAGCTTTCTTAAATCTCCTGCCAGATCTTCATATCCGCGTTCGATAAAAGCACTTCCGTATACGCGGGTGATCCCCTGTGCCATCAGAGCAGCGATCACAAGTGCCGCACCGCCTCGCAGCTCTTGGGCTTTCACCATCTGTCCGGACAGATGTGCCTTTCCTTCGATCACAGCTTCCCTGCCGTCTGTGGTCACATCCGCCCCCATCCGGTTCAGCCACGGTGCAATTCGGAAGCGTTCTTCAAAAATACACTCCCGAATCACGCTTCTGCCCCTGGCCACGCAGAGCGTTGCAAGCAGCTGGGACTGCAGATCCGTCGGAAAACCGGGATACGTCTCTGTACAGACCACAGGAAGCGGATTTATCGCTTTTCTTCCATCCAGGTAAAATCCATCTTCCCTGTTCTCATACACTGCACCCATCCTGCCAAGCACATCCAGGACGGACTCCATATCGGATGGACGCATCCCTTCCAGACAAATCTCGCCTCTGGTCGCTGCCGCTGCAAACAGATAGGTGCCTGCCACGATCCGATCCGGCATCAGCGTGTAGGTGCTGTCCCTCAGATGGCTGACTCCTTCTACCAGGATACAGGAAGTTCCCTCTCCTTCGATCTTTGCACCTTTTTCACGCAGAAATCTGCAAAGTTCTGCAATTTCCGGTTCTTTTGCACAGTTTTCAATCCGGGTACGCCCTCTGGCATAAACAGCCGCAAGAATGACATTTTCCGTGGCACCGACACTTGGAAAACGAAGATGAATCCTGGTCCCGCAAAGGCCGTCTGTCTCTGCACAGAGCATGCCGTCTGTCTCTTCAAAGACAGCTCCCATCTTTCCAAGGGAGGTGATATGGATGTCGATCGGCCGCATCCCGATGATACAGCCTCCCGGAAACGGCATTTTCGCCCTCCCGGCTCTTCCAAGCATCGATCCGAGCAGAATGATCGTGGAACGCATCCGCTCGCCGAGCGATGCTGCGACCTCAAAATGTTCTGCTTTTGCAGCATCTATGATCAGCGTCCCTTTGTCTTTCTGTACCGTACAGCCGATATTCTCCAGTATTTCAATCATCACATCAACATCACGAATCGCCGGAACATGATGCAGCGTCGTCCTGCCCGGATGCAGAATGGATGCCGCCATCAAAGGCAGGGCCGCATTTTTGGAACCCTGAAGTGTGATACTTCCGTGCAGAGGTGTTCCACCTGTTATTTCAAAGTATTCCACCCAAACCCCTCCGCTTACTCAATCTGGAAATTGCTTCTATAAAATTATCATATGCACTTTTTCTCGCTTTGCCACCGGCTGACTGCCAAAACCAGCCCCATCTCCGAGAGCAGAAACAAAACGGAAGTACCTCCATAACTGATAAACGGAAGTGTGATCCCGGTATTCGGAATCGTGTTTGTCACAACGGCTACATTTAAAATCACCTGGATCGCGATGTGCCCCATGGCTCCCGCCGCGATCAGTGACCCGAAAAGATCCGGTGCATGTACAGCAATCACCATAAACCTCCAGATCAGCACCAGAAAAACAAGCATCAGGATCGTGGCACCGACAAATCCAAGTTCTTCGCAGATGATTGAAAAGATCATATCATTCTGTGCCTCCGGCACGAATCCGAGCTTCTGGATGCTCTCGCCGAATCCTCTGCCGAACAGTCCGCCGGAACCGATCGCATAAAGTCCCTGGATTGTCTGATAGCCCTTTTCGTAAGCCTCCGGATTCTTCCAGATGGCGATCCTCTCCAGGCGGTAAGACTCCATCCCAAGGAACAACGCCATCATACCTGCTCCGGCCGCCGCGATCCACACAAACTGCATATATCTTTTGTCCGATACAAACACTACGATCACTGCGATGCCGAGAATGATGATCGCCGTACTTAAGTTGTTCGTCCCTACCAGTGCCACGATCGGCAGTACCAGAGCAATCACAAACACCAGGTTCAGAAAACTGTTCCTTTTTTTCTTCTGTCTTCCGACCATTCTTGCCAGAAACAGAATCACGGCAAGTTTGGCAAACTCGGACGGCTGAAAGGAAAGAGGACCAAGTGAGAGCCATCTTCTGGAACCGTTGTAAGCATTGCCCGCAAATAATACCAGGGTGGATAATGCAAGGGAGATCAGATAGGCTGCGATGGCATATTTTTCAAAAATATGGTAATCCATACAGCTGATCAGGTACATGGCAAGCATCCCGAGTGCCGCTGCAAAAAACTGCTTTTTCATATAATAAAAAGCATCTCCGAAGCGGACACTCCCATTGTAGGAACCGGTGCTGTATAACACTGCCAGCCCAAAAACAACAAGAAACAGCACCATGCATACCAGCAGTACATCTCCTCTGCCGGATTTTGTTCTCATTGCATCACTCCCTGCATTCCCGTATTATAAATTTCTTACTAATTCTTTGAATCTTCTCCCGCGGACTTCATAGCTTGGGAACATATCCCAGCTCGCACATGCCGGTGAAAGAAGTACGGCATCGCCGCTTTCTGCATTTTCTGCACAAACTTTGACGGCTTCTTCTAGGTTTTCTGTCATGATGATGTTATCAAATCCACACTTACGTGCTGTTTCTGCAATTTTTTCTTTTGTAACACCGAGCAGTACCAGATATTTTACTTTGCCGTCAAAAGACTGAATCCATTCCGTGTAATCGGAGCCTTTGTCATATCCGCCTCCGATCAGCAGAGTCGGGCGTGACATCGCCTGGATGCCTTTGATCGCCGCATCCGGATTGGTTCCTTTGGAATCGTTGTAATAAACAACACCGTTTTTCTCTGTCACAAACTCAATGCGGTGTTCTACTGCCTGGAATGCTTTTACTGCTTCCTGGATCTTTTCAAGCGGAACGCCGTAAGATAATGCCATGCCGGCTGCTGCCATTACGTTTTCGTAGTTATGTTTGCCGACGATATTTAAATCCTGTGTTTTGCAGATTGCAAGTTTCTGACTCTCATCTGCATACCAGATCGTCTCATCTTCCAGATAAAGTCCCTGTTTCAGTTTACGCTCACTGCTGAAAAATAATACCCTGATCTGAAGATTTTCTCCAAATGCACGCAGGATTGGATCTTCGTAGTTGAGGACACAGGTATCTTCGGATGTCTGATTTTTGGTGATGAGCTCTTTGACTCTTATGTACTCTTCCATGGTATGATGGCGGTTCAGATGATCCGGTGTGATATTTAAGATCGCACTTACCTTGGGATGGAACTGATCGATCGTCTCCAGCTGAAAACTGCTGATCTCCGCAACGGTCACACTTTCTTCTGTCATCTTCGGAGCTGCCTGCGTATAAGGATTTCCAATGTTTCCAACGACATAAACGCTCTCTTTCCAGCATTTCATGATCTCACCTAAAAGGCTGGTTGTTGTCGTCTTTCCGTTCGTGCCGGTGATCGCCAGAACATCGCCTTTTGCGTTTTCATATGCCAGCTCTACTTCACCCCAGATGCGGATGCCGGCTGCTTTCATTTTTTCTACCACCGGCAGATCTGTCGGTACACCAGGACTTAATACCACAAGATCCAGCTCTTTTAACTGCTCATCACTGATCTGCCCGATCAGGATCTGTGCCTTGCTTGCGGAAGGCAGTTTCATGCGGATTGCTTCCTCGTGAAGCTTTTCATTGCCATCAAACAAAATCACAGTTGCACCGCTTTTTTCCAGAAGCTCACAGGCTCCGATGCCGCTGATGCCGCTTCCGAATACCAGGACCTTTTTATCTTTAAAATCCATCTTCTATTCTCCTCCTCGATGTTCGTATCTTATACTATGCTGTCAGAATTAAAAACCTGAAGCTATGATGTCTTGCTATGGCTTAATACTCCACCTTGATATCTGTTTATGATACCAGAACGAGTCCCAGCAAGCACAACAGTGCTGTCACAACGGTAAAGACTGCCACAACTCTGGTCTCAGACCAGCCACAAAGCTCAAAATGATGATGAATCGGGGCCATCTTAAAGAATCGTTTTCCGCCGGTCTTCTTAAAGTAGGTGACCTGGATCATAACAGAGAGTACCTCCACCAGATAGATCAGTCCGACAACCAGGATGATCCACGGCATTTTCAGCACATAGGCTGCACCTGCCACAAATCCTCCAAGTGCCAGAGATCCGGTATCTCCCATAAATACCTGTGCCGGATAGACGTTAAATAACAGAAATCCGAGCAGTGCACCGGTAACCGCTGCCGTGATTGGCTCAATGCCGCCGCCAAGCCCGATGGATACAGCAGTAAAGAATACAGCGACCATTGTCGTAACGCCTGTTGCCAGTCCGTCAAGTCCATCGGTAAAGTTGACTCCGTTGACTGTTCCGATCACTGCCAGATAAACCAGCGGAACCGTGATCCATTTGCAGTCAAAATACTGATCGCTGAACGGGATCCTCATCGTCAGGAAACTTTTGTCCACGATCAGGATATACGCCAGAAAAATGGTCGTAACAATGATCTGTCCGAGCATTTTCTGCTTCGGAAGCAGACCGTCGGATCTTCGAAGCACAACTTTCAGATAATCATCCAGAAATCCGATGATACCAAAACCCAGTGTCAGAAACAGAACCGGGATGATGTTCGGATATCTGCGGACAAAGAAAAGAGAGGTGACCAGCACACTGATCAGAATGATCAGTCCTCCCATAGTCGGCGTGCCTGCTTTTTCAAGATGGGACTGTACACCTTCGGTTCGTTCCGTCTGACCGATCTTCAGTCTTTTCAGGAATGGGATAATGATCGGACTCAAGACGACACTGATTGCAAAGGATGCCAGCAATGCAATGATTACTTCTGTACTTATTTTCATATTTACCTCCTGCTGCCGCATAACGGCGGCCTCGTTTTCTGGTTGTCAGGCCGCTTGTCTGCGACGCATAACTCTATGCTAGTATAAAACTTTTCCTCTTTTTTCGCAACTGTTTTATCTTAGTCGGAAAAGACTCCCCTTCTGTTTTATTCAGCAGACAGCAAATATTCGACTTGATCCATTGTTCTGACCGCATCCGTTTCCTGTGCAGCTTCTTTTTCGATTCCGAGATAAGGCAGAATATTTTCAAAAACCGTCCGCATGACCGGGGCACAGATCGTTCCTCCATAATATACGCCCTGCGGATTGTTTATAATACAGATTCCAAGGATCCTGGGATCTTCTGCCGGAACAAATCCAAGAAAAGAGGAAATGTATTTATTTGCACTTCGCGGCAGTGTCTCGGAAGTCGCTGTCTTTCCTCCTATATGATATCCTTCGATATAGGCCTTTTTGCCGCCTCCTTCGGAAACGACTTTTTCGAGAATCGTCCTCATTGTCTTGGAAACCTGCTCCGATACGATCTGTTTTCCTTCCTTATAAGAAAGTGTTTCCAGCAAAGTACCGTCATCTTCCCGCACTTCCACCCCAAAATGCGGCGTGATCTGATGGCCGCCATTGATCAGGGAACACACCGTTGCCGCCAGACGGATCGGCGTGATCTGAAAGGACTGTCCGAACGAGATCGTTGCCAGTTCCACCGGCCCGATATCCTTTTTCTGATGCATGATCGTCCCTGCCTCTCCCGGAAGATCAATCCCAGTCTTTTCGAGCAGACCGAACTGCTGAAAATACCTGTAAAAAGCATCTGTCCCCAGCCGCTGTCCCACTTCAATAAAAACCGGATTGCAGGAATTCATGACCCCCTGCACAAACGTCTCACTTCCATGACCGGTCGTTTTATGGCAGCGTATCCTCCTGTCATCGACAATCCGAAATCCGGGACAGCTGAAAGTATCTTCCGGTGTTACAACGCCCTCTTCCAGAGCTGCCGATGCCGTTATGATCTTAAATGTCGAACCCGGCTCATACGTGTCGTTGATGCAGCCATTTCGCCACATTTTGTTTCTTTCATCCTGAATTTCCTGCTGTGACATGCCATTCGTACTTTTTTTCAGGTTAAACGGATCATTCAGATCGTATTCCGGTACATTTACCATCGCCAGGATCTCCCCGTTCCCGGGCCGCATCAGAATAATGGAGACGCTGTCTGCCTGTTTCTGTTCCAGTGCCTGGTAAGCCGCCTGCTGTGCATACTCCTGCAGGTTTGCATCCAGGCTTAAGATTAGATTTTTCCCGGAAACCGGCTCTTTTCTTCCTTCTCCGGTGTCGGATAATTCCACACCTCTAGCATCCGTCATGGTCAGAATCTGCCCGTCTGTTCCTTTTAAGATGCTCTCATATTTGACTTCCAGTCCCACGATCCCCTGATTGTCACTTCCGGTAAATCCAAGCACTTTGGAAGCCAGATTTCCATATGGATAATTTCTCTTATAGTCTTCATCCACTTTCACGCCAGTTAGATCGTATTCTCTTATTTTATCCCCGGTCTGTTTATCCACATTCGTTTTGATCCGCTCAATGGAACTGTTCTTTTCCACGCGTTTCTTGACCTGGTCACGCTCCAGCCCCAGTTCTTCTGTCAGCACATCGATCACTTTTTCCGGCTCTTTGATCTGACTGTGGATCACAGAAATCGTACATACCGTCTTATTATCTGCCAGCACTTTTCCGTTGCAGTCCAGAATTTTTCCGCGGGCCGCTTTGATACTTCGCTCCCTCTCATGGAGATCCTGTGCTTTTTCGCTGTAATAATCTGCCCGAAGCAGCATCAGATACCCCAGCCGCCCAATCAGAAAAAGCATCGCCGCCATGCACAGTGCAAAAACAGCCACGATCTTTTTGCGGTGAAATGTTTTGATCTTTACAAACAATACAAAAAACCTCACAAAAGCTTTCTATTATTATATCGCTGCTTCTGTGAGGTTAAAACTGCAAATTCTTTATATGATGCCAGGGTCAAAAGGTCTAAATCCACATGAGCTTGCTCATAAGTGGATGAAAGACCTTGGGACCCGCCCAGATATGAGCATAAAAGTGGGATGATAATCCCACGATATGCGAATACTGGAGAGGATTGTGGGAGTGCAACGCACGGAACAATCCGTAGGCATCATAGTTGAGGACTTTTGACACCCACATCTTTATATCTTAACCAAATCAAGGAAGTCCCCTGCTTCAATTGCGAATATCCATTTGACTAATAACTGTTATTATTTTCATCAATACCAAGCTTTTCGTTGGTGATCCAGTCCTGCGTACTCACGCCGTCACCACTGTCCTGTGACTGGAGCGGAGCCGGTATATTTGAATTAAACGCCGATCCCTCATCGTCCGTCGTACCCTGCGTCGTGGAATCGCTGCCACTGATCACATTTCCATAAGCATCCGTCTGTGATGTCTGAGCATCGGTTGTGCCTGTCGCAGAGGATGTACTGCCGGATGTCGTTCCAGAGGAAATGACATTTCCGTACTCGTCCGTTTCAGCGGTCGTACCGGAAGAGATGACATTTCCGTACTCGTCCGTCTCAGCGGTCGTTCCGGAAGAGATGACATTTCCGTATTCATCTGTCTCCGTTGTCTCTGATTTTTCTTTGATCAGAGCTGCGTTTCTTCCGTTTTCCACATCTTCTCTGGTCAGTTCCAGCTCCTGAAGCAACTCATCTGTGATCTCTTCCGTCTGTGGAATGTTCAGATACGGAAGCACTTCCATCATGATCTTTCTGGAAATGATCATAGAGTAACCACCAGTTTCCTGATTTTCAACGTTTGGCTCATCGACAACAACATACACTGTAAGCTGCGGATCATCCACCGGTGCACATCCGATGAAAGATACCAGATATTTTCCTTCCCAACGTGTTCCGGTCTCCGGATTGATCTTCTCTGCAGTACCTGTTTTACCTGCCACACGGTAGCCCGGCACTCTTGCTTTTTTTCCGGTACCATCCAGAACAGTCTGCTCCATGGCACTTAACACAAAATCTGCATTTTTCGTGGATACCGGCTGACGCAGAAGGACCGGATTGATATTCTTTACCACTCCGCTGTTATCATCCAGGATCTGCTTTACCATATGCGGCTCATAATAATATCCGCCGTTTACCACTGCATT
Organism: Ruminococcus sp. MCC718; assembly: GCF_018783905.1. Classification (NCBI taxonomy): domain Bacteria; kingdom Bacillati; phylum Bacillota; class Clostridia; order Eubacteriales; family Oscillospiraceae; genus Ruminococcus; species Ruminococcus sp. MCC718. The sequence continues at coordinate 42,170 of NZ_WQNP01000043.1, read as the reverse complement.
AAATGCCGCATATTCCTGGATCATCGTGCTGGTAAAAGTCTGACCGAAGGTATTGGTCGCCAGCTCTACCTCGTGCATGCTGTCCCTGTCATACAGTACACCGGTACTTTCGTTCGGAAGGTCGATCCCTGTCCGGCTTCCGAAATTAAACAGTCTCTGGTATTTCAGGAATGGTGTGATCTGCATTTTCATTCCGATCTGCATCATCGCATCGTTACAGGAATTTTTGATAACATCACTTAACGTCTCATCTCCATGACCGTAAATATTATCACATTTGATTTCTGTATCGGTGACAAATTCTCCACCGTCACAGACGTAGGTAGCATCTGTCGTGATCGCACCCATCTCCAGTGCCGATGCTACCACGATCGGTTTAAACGTAGAGCCAGGCTCAAAACTTTCGGATACGCAGTAATTGTACCATTTCTCATTCAGAGCATCTGATTTTTCTTCCTCTGTCATGGATTTCAGCTCTGCGTCCGTATACTTGTCGCTTAAATCGTCCGGATCCGTGAGGTCAAATCCGTGGTTGCTCGCCATCGCATAAATCTCGCCGTTCTGCGGATTTCCGACGATGACACCGATGTTTTTCGCACCTTTGCCGTCCTCGGCATCTTTGCCGTACTCTGCATCAAATTCAGCGATGTACTTTTCCACAACCTGCTGGATGTTGATATCCAGGGTGGAAACGATTGTATTTCCATTGGTCGGTTCAACGATCGTCCTCTGCAGGTCGGAGTTCTCATCCAGATAACCGAACTCTCTGCCGTCTGTCCCGCTCAAGACATCTGTGTAGTAAGATTCCAGCCCGCTTGCACCGCCGGAATTGCTTCCGACTCCGATCACATTGCTCGCAAGTGTTTTCAGCGGATAATCCCGGACGTAATCTTCTTCAAACCAGACACCCTGAACACACCGCCGCCTTGCAAGGTCTGTCTTGGTGTACTCCTTTTCAGAATCGATCTCCGTATAGTCCTCAAATGTCTGCTTTTCTTCCAGAGAAATGCCCTTTTTCAGAACCTGATAACGACTACCGGATGTTGCCGGATCAGTGATCAGTGAACGAAGCTCTGCTTCATCCAGACCTAATGTTTTCACAAGTGCATCGATCGTCGGTTCAATGTAATCAATTTCCTGCTCTTTCAGCTTTGCCTGTTCTTCTTCATCACCACCGTTTACCGCTACACAGTCGAGAATGACATTATAGACCTTTTCACTTTTTGCAAACACATTTCCATTGCGATCCTGGATCTCTCCGCGTTTGTATGGGATCGTTCTGCTGTCATACTGTTTCTGTGACAGCACCTGTTTTGCATAGTTATCGCCGTTTTTGGCTGTAATATATACAATTCTTAAATTTAATCCCAGTAACACAAACAAAACTAATGCAAAACTTCCCACCAGTTTTTTCTGCATTAGTTTTGAAAAGTGCTTTCTTTTTTTTCTTTTCTTTTCTGCCACTTTATACCACCTGTCTGATTACTCACTCTGTCGGAACATCACTGTACTGTCTTACATAGTCGCTGCTCTTGTCATCGTAAGTTTTCACCTGTTCTTCTCCGGCATAAACCATACCCAGTTTGTTGATGGCAATATTGCGGATCGTCTCCAGATCTACGGACTTCAGTGCACTTTCATAGGCAGCATCATTGCGTTCTTTGAGATCTGCAAGCTTGGCCTCCTGTGTCGCCACCTGATTACGATAGGATGTATTCAATGCCTGTTTCTGAAGAAAGTTGATGCATGAAACAACCACGATCATTCCTGCAATTCCAAGAAAGATAACGTCACGCAGATGCATCTGCAGTGCACGTGCACGGTTGCGTCTTGTTTTGGCACTCGTCCGTTTTCTGCGTCGCGGCTGTTCCTGTCTTCTCTCGGTTTCTCTCTTTTCCGGTACAGGGCGAGTCTGTAATTTGCGAACGGTACTGCCATCAATATAAGCATATCGACCTGTCTGTCTTATGTTATCATCTCTGCGATAATTTCTCTCTGCCATATCGACCCTCCTGTCTCTTACATTTGTCTCTGTTTACCTGTTTCATGACTCCTCTTCCTCCCGTCTTCTTTCGAAAACACGAAGTTTGGAGCTTTTTGCTCGTTTATTATATGTCAGTTCTTCCTCACCCGGTATAATCGGCTTTCTGGTGACCACAAAGCCCTTGGATTTCCTGCCGCATACGCAGACAGGAAACTCCCTTGGACATATACACGGATTTTCATTTTTTCTGAAGTTGTTTTTTACGATTCGATCTTCCAGCGAATGGAATGTGATCACACAGATCCTTCCTCCGTCATTCAAAAAATCGATCATGCTGTCCAGCGAATCCCTTAAAACTTCCAGTTCTCTGTTCAGTTCGATTCGAATTGCCTGAAAGGTCTTTTTGGCCGGGTGTCCGCCTACTGCTCGGACTTTCATAGGTATGGCTGCTTTTATGATTTGAATTAACTCCCCAGTTGTTTCAATTTCTTTCTGCTGCCTTGCATTTACAATGTGCTTCGCGATGTTTTTTGCGAACTTCTCTTCGCCGTAATCGCGGATGATACGGTACAGCTCCATCTCGCTGTATCCATTCACAATATCTTTTGCGGTCATATCCTGACGCTGATCCATCCTCATGTCAAGCGGTGCGTCTTCGCGGTATGTAAATCCCCGCTCAGCCGTATCCAACTGGTAGGAGGATACCCCGAGATCCAAAATAATCCCATCTGCCGATGAAATGCCAATGCTTTTCAGTTCCTTTACCATATTGCAGTAATTGCTGCGAATAATAGTAACTTTATCTCCAAACTCCCCTAATCGCTCCTTTGCCGCTTCGATCGCAGCTGCATCCTGATCAATGCCGATCAGCCTTCCTTTATCCGAAAGATGTCTGCATATTTCATAAGAATGCCCTCCGCCACCTAACGTGCCGTCCACGTATATGCCGTCCGGTTTGATCTGCAAAGCTTCAATGCTTTCCTTCAGTAGTACAGATTTGTGTTTAAATTCCATATTGTCCTCCCCAGGCTATATGCAAAGTCCCAAATCCGACATCTGCTCTGCAATATCGTCCATGTTATCGCAGGAATTATTTTCCATCCATTTGGTTTTGCTCCATATTTCAATCCTGTTTAACATACCGGCAAGCACTACATCTTTCTCAAGACCTGCAAATTCTCTCAGCGGTAACGGTAAGAGAATTCTCCCCTGCCTGTCCAGTTCACATGGTGTAGCTCCCGCCACAAAAAACCGGGAGAACTGCCGTGCATTTTTGTTTGTAAGCGGTAATGCTTTTAATTTTTCTTCAAAGATCTGCCATTCATTTCCCGGAAATACAAATAAACATCCATCCAAACCTTTCGTAACGATAAACTCATTTTTCAGTTCTTCTCTGAATCTGGAAGGGATGATCAGTCTGCCTTTGGCATCAACTGTATGATTGTATTCGCCCATGAACATACGGCACACCCTCTTTCGTGCTGTGGCTGTGGTTTTCACTCCATTTTTTACCACTATGCACCATTCTTTACCACTTATGTGTTAATAATATCCCAAAGCACATAAAAAGGCAAGTGTTTCTTGGCGTTATTTTTTATTTTTTTCTGTACATTTCCGCTTTTTTTCACCGTTGTTTGTCACAGATATGTCACCAATCGTAAAAGAATACCGCCGTATTCTTTTGCGAATTACGACGGTATTCTTTTTCGGCTTTCGGAAAAGCAGTCGTCATTTTCTTTCTGCCGTTCTGAAAATATTTCTCAGTTTATTATTTTATCTTTGCTGCTTTTATTTTTACTGCTTTTGTTGTCTTTGCAGGACTGTAGGTTTTCTTTTTCACTGTCACGATACGGTAATAATATTTCATTCCTTTTTTCAGTCCTTTTTTGTCGGTGTATGTGCATTTCGTTCCTTTTTTCAGCACTGCGATCCTCTGATAGCTGCCATTTTTCTTTGTGGAACGATATACCAGATAACCGGTTGCACCCTTCACTTTCTTCCAGCTCAGAACTACGGTTTTGTCCGTTTTGGCTTTTGCCGTCACTTTTGTGGTCGCTTTTGGAAGTGTAATCTTCTTTGCACTGCCCTCTTTGCCGGTCAGACTGCCTTTGATGGCTTTTGCATAGTAGGAAGACGTTCCGCTTACCGGATTCTGATCCAGGAATACGGTTCCGGATGTCTGACCGATCATCGTCACTTTGCTTCCCTTTTTGCGGTAGATCTGATAGCCGGTTGCACCCTGTACTGCCTCAACGGTGATCTGCACTGCCGTCATCTTTTTCTTGGCAATGCTTTTAACGCTTACGATCTGCGGAGCATGAATGGTTTCTGAAGGTGTCGGCTTCGAATCCGGGGTCGGATCTGGCTTTGGCTCCGGCTTTGGTTCTGGCTTTGGATCAATGTCCGGAAGTGGATCCGGGGTTGGTGTTTCGTTCTTCTCCCATTTTGCACAGAGTGTAATATCTGTGCTAACCGGTGTTTCAAAATCATATTTCTGATCTTCCAGATACCATCCAAGGAAGGTATAGCCTTCTTTCTGCGGTGCTTCTTTTTCGCTTGCTTTCTCTCCTTCTTTTACGGAAACGCTCTCTTTTTCTCCGTCCACATCAAAGGTAACGGTATAATATTTTTCCGGTTTTGGTGTCTCACCGCTGCCCCATGCTCCGTCTGCCAGGCTTCTCGGATATTTCTCCGTTGCAGCAGTGGCATCGTCTTTGTAGCTGACTACCTCAAAGTCTGCGGTATTGTTGTTCGTATCTGCAAATCCGATACGGCGGATCGCTTTCTGCTTGCTGATCGTACCGTCCGAAAGTGCACTTCCTTCTACATTTCCTTCGTTTACGGAAACGGCATCTTCGACTTTATTCCCTTTATAAAGCGTTATCTGATATCTCTTATTGTCAATCGTCTGCGTCCATTCCTGATCAAATTTGCTTACCGTAAACTTGATCAAATCCGGTGTGGATGTATCCTGCTGTTCACATCGGATCAGATAGGACGTATGGGACGGTACGCTTCCGAAAAGTGCAAGTTTTACTTCCTGCGGTGTATTACTCTTGCCGTTTGAAAGATATCCGATGCTGTAACCTTCCAGTGAGATTGCATTGTCCGTCGGATTGTAAAGTTCGATAAAGCTGTGGCTTACCGGTGTGCTGTCATTGGCACCGCCGCCGTATACCTGATTGATGATCAGATGATCGTTTTTCAGTTCTTCTTTGATCACGGCATCGGTCGGTGCACTGACAAGGCTTCCTGTTTCTATGGAGCTTGTCACTGCAACGGTGATCACTTTTCCGATTTCCGCCTCTGTCAGTGTATAGTTCTCTCCGTTTGCACCCTCGATTGCTTTTCCGTCTGCCATCCACTGGTAAGACAGTGTTCCGCTGTTATTGGAATCCTGTACGCCAGCACTTAAAACGGCACCGACCTTTGCTTCTCCGCTGACCGTAACCTTTCCGGTCAGTTTTTCTGCGGCGATCGCCTTTGTGAAATCAACATAATTGCTCAAAGATCCGCCGGAAAGCAGATTGCCGGAGGCATCCATGCCTCGTACCTGTACGGTGTTCAGTCCGCCCTCTGTCCTGGTCAGAAGATCATCGGATACTTCAAAAACAGCTTTGCCATTTTCTACGGTCACGGTTGCACCAAGCACACCATTTACATAGAAGCCGACTTTTTTGATGCTGTTATTGTTTTTAACCTCTGCCGTCAGAAGTACTTTTCCTGCTGCTGAAGTTGTCTCTGTCACAGAGATTGCAGAAGATGCCCTGTACTTTCCAAGAGAAGCAAGCAGCGTATCTACACTGGTGAACTGCTGATCCATCCAGTCCAGACGGTTCTTCAGGAAGGTGCGAAGCCGTTCCACTTCACTCTCAAATGTAGAGCGATGCATCAGATAGCCCGCCTGATAATTGGCATTTCCGGATTCCAGCAGATATTCTTTCTGCTGATCCAGGATACCGCCTGTCTTTACAATGTCCTTAAAATTCTGACGGTTTTCTTTGTAACATTCGTAAAGTTTCGTTACAAAATACGGATCTCCGATCAGCGTCTTATACCAGGAATTTGCCTGTGCTTCTGCCGACCTTGTCACGACCATCCATGCCCGGTAATTGCTGGTCTCTCCGGCACTGATCTGGCTGTTGGAGGTCCAGTCCATATCCCATACTGGTCCGATAAAGAGCTTTCCGCCGAGGTCTTTGTACATGTAGGTACTCTTTTTCATGGTTTCCGTGTTCCAGTAAAATTCATTTAACATCAGATAACGGACCAGAGAATCCAGATCCACCAGATCGGTGTAGTGCTTCTTCTCTCCATTGTAGGTCGTATAATAATCCTCGGAATTGATACTGTCCTCGACAGCCTGTACATAGTTCTGCGCCGCTGTAAACAGCTCGGTGTTCGTATTGGCAAACTCCGGATTTTTGAACATGATCGGCTGATTTTTCTTTGTATGGAATTTTGAGACTTCGTCATAATATGCATCCAGCTCAAACAGATATCCGCCGGATACGTCTGTCTTTCCGCTGGAATCTTTCGGAAGATCTGTGTAGTAATCTTCAATCTGATAAGTTTTTCCATTATAACTGAGGCTTCCGCTGGTGATCCATTCCAGATGTTCAGTCATATAATCTTCCAGTGCATCCTTTGCGTCACCCTTGATGCCTTCTTTTTTGGCGATCGCCTTTGCCGCATCACTTGCCACATCTTCCCAGTTGTGGATATTCACTCTGGATTTATCAATCCTTACGTTTCCTACCAGCTGATAATTTCCGGCGTAGACACCGTTCAGGATCACTTCTACATTGGTGGATTTCAGATAGACCATACCCATCTTTCCGGACAGGTCGTAGGATGTCTTGTTACGCAGCAGAGACTCATCCATATAGTTTGCCAGAAGTGCCCAGTGTTTGCTGTTGCCAAATCCGAGCAGATTGGTTTTGGAATCCAGTTTGATCTTATATGGAAGTTTGGAATATCCCATATTCCAGGTACTGTTTCCACGACCGCGGATGGAAATACCGCCGTCATAAAGCGTGGTGTTCGTGCTGTTAAAGCTGTCATTGCCCTGGATCTTCATGGTTGCCTGTTTGTAGGTCTCTTTGCTTGTAATGCCATATCCATCTTCCGTATTGATATAGACAACCGGAAGTTTGCTGCAGTAGATCTTTTTCTCTGCCACGGTCGCTCCGGTACTTTTCAGGCTCGCACGCACTGTGATAAAGGTATTGAGATCCACACTTGTCGGCGTATAACTATCACTGTCTGATAAAGTACTCTTATCTTTCTGCCATACATAAGTAAACTCGGTATCTGCCGGTGCATTTTTTACAGAAGCTTTCATCAGCTGTCCCGGCTTTGCATACTCCCGGTCAAATTCAATCTCCAGATCGGATTTGACGGTTACTTTGACCGTCTTTGTCTTTTGTGTCTTCGATGTGGTCGCAGTCAGCGTCACTTCGGTATCTGCCAGCACGCCTTTTACCTCTGCCCTGCTTCCGTTTATTGTGATCACATCCGGATTGCTGCTGCTCCAGCTGATCGTCTCTTCTCCGTCTTCTCCTGCGTAAGTCAGCGGCAGGGTGAAATCTTTGGTGACAGAAGATGCTTTGTCACCGTTCGCAAACGTCGGTGACGGGATCGGCACCACTACTTTTCCGTCCGTAACTTTTGGCATAACCTGACCGGATTTGGAAATATACCAGTAATCCGCGCCAAGTTTTTCTGCCAGTGCTTCACTTTTCAGGTCACTTTCACTGACGGAACCGCCCTCCGTATAGGCAATTCCGCTGCCTTCCAGATAATAACAGCCTGTAATATTTGCTGTGTTGGAGGACGCTGCTGTATTCTGGCTGTAGCCATTGATCGCATAACCGCCGGAACCTTTGTATGTCACAGTTCCGATATTCAGACAGGAAGTAAGGCTTCCGATCTCACCACCCTGATAAATCCTTCCGATGATGCCGCCACACCGCACCGGTGGTGTGGAAACTGCAGATGTCACATTGACAGAAGCTGCATTGTAAAGGTTGCTCATATGTACACCTGCCGTGTTATTGCGTGACTGACCAATGATACCGCCTACGCCGATCAGGTCACCGCCGTTGTTTGCCGTCACTTCGATGCTGCCGCCCAGCACAGCAACGTTGTCGATCTTTACAAATCCGTCGGCATCTGCTGCCAGCGTGCCGATCGTATCTCCGCCGCCAAGATTATGGCTGATGGATACATCTGTAAATACAATATTTTTCACTTCCGCATAATCCGATGCATCATCGCTTCCGAGCATTGCAAACAGTCCGGACTGACTGATGCGGTAACCGCTGTTGTTTGATCCGTCACACTGGATCGTAAGCCCGGAGATCACATGACCGGCTCCGTCAAACGTACCGTTAAAAACACGTTCACCGGAAACGAGGGCATACTGACTGCCGCCGCTTCCTCCGATCGGTGTCCAGTCACTGCCGGAAAGATCGATATCATCGGTGAGCACATAGTCCCCGTCCATCGGATAGTCCTTGTCTTTGCCTATTTTTTTCAGCTCGTCTGCATTTGAAATCCCTATCTGCCCCGATGCTTCTGCCGCATGGACCTGCCACGATCCCGGAACGATCGTCATACTGGAAACGGTCATCACCAATGCCAGCCCGGTCGCAAGACTCCTCCTTAACAATTTTTGTACTTTTTTCATTTCTACCTCCTGATTTTTCACTCTCTCTTTGTTGTTTTTTACTAATATTTTCATTCTACCACAGGTATTTTTGTTTGTCATGTGAATTTTAGCTGAAAATATCCTGAAATACTTCGCCTGGCATTTTATATGATGTTGGGGTCACAGAAAATTTTTCTTACATTTCCGTACACCAAACAAAAAAAGCCGGAATATCTTTTATATATTCCAGCCTTTCTTATCTTTTTCATTTCAGCTATCCTTACACCTGAGCCAGGTCAATATACTGCTCGATCAGCTGATCGACTTTGATATTCTGACGATAGATCTCTTCGGCGTTTCCGGACAGAATGATCTCATCCAGTTTTCTTCGCTCACACTCAATACTTTCTTTGATTTTTTCCACTTCGCTGCGTATTTCGTTCATTTTACTCATCGTACATCCCTCAATCTTTCTGTGCTTTTACACGGTTTTTTTTGCCGTGCATCTTTTTCGTTGAATCAATATTACTGCGATGGAGACAATGGCTACCACTGCGGAAAGCACCTGCGATACCGGAAGTTTGATCCCCGGAAGCAGAAGCTGATCCGTACGGAGTCCCTCAATCCAGAATCTTCCGATTCCGTAGCCTGCAAGATAAAGTAAAAATATCTCGCCGTCAAACTTCTTATGCTTCGTAAAAAGCAACAGCAGCAGCAGAACGCCAATATTCCAAAGGTTTTCGTATAAAAAAGTCGGGTGCACCTGAATATACTGTACGCCGTCGATCGTCTGCAGGTGCTCCATCATCTCCTGCGTGACATCGGAACTGCGTACGGCATTCAGTGGCAGCTGCATCGCAAACAGACCATTTGTATAGCCGCCGAAAGCCTCTCTGTTGAAAAAGTTGCCCCAGCGACCGATGATCTGTCCCAAAACCAGCCCGACACATGCGGTGTCTGCCATCAGCCAGAAATTTTGTTTTTTTATTTTTACATATACATAAAATGTAATCACTGCCGCGATCACACCGCCGAATATCGCCAGTCCGCCTTCCCGGAAATACAGAATGTGGATCAGATTGTCTTTGTACTGATCCCAGGAAAAGATAACATAATACGCTCTCGCCCCGATCAGTGCGATCGGGATCGCATAGAGTGCCACATCAAAATACTGATCCGGATTCTGGTTTGTTTTCTTCGCCACCCACATGGCGATGCACAGACCCAGAATCATTCCGCATGCGATGATCATACCGTAATAGGCAATCTCAAAGCCACCGATGCTGATCGACTTTCCGACATTTGATAAATGAATCCCAAGATTTGGAAAATTTATGGATGTATTCATAACATCACCTCTTTATTTTTCCAATTATACATTGAAGCGGAACAAAACAACATCTCCGTCTTTGACTACGTAATCTTTGCCTTCCAATCCTACCAGTCCTTTTTCTTTTGCTGCAGAATAGCTTCCGCAATCCAGAAGATCCTGATAATTGACTACCTCGGCACGGATGAATCCACGTTCAAAATCGGAATGGATCTTGCCTGCCGCCTGCGGTGCCTTTGTTCCTTTTTTGATCGTCCAGGCTCTTGTCTCAGTCTCACCTGCAGTCAGGTAACTGATCAGGCCTAACAGACTGTAGCTTGCTTTGATCAGTTTCTCCAGTCCGGACTCTTTTAATCCCAGATCTTCGAGGAACATTTTTCTTTCATCCTCATCCAGTTCAGAAATCTCCTGCTCGATCTGTGCACAGATCACAAATACTTCACTGCCGTTCTTAGCTGCAAAATCCCGGACTGCCTGCACATAAGCGTTGGATGCTCCATCATCTGCCAGATCATCTTCAGATACGTTTGCCGCATAGATCACCGGTTTTGCAGTCAGAAGATTGTACTCTGCAAACCATGCTTCCTCATCCTCATCCTGAAGTTCAAATCCGATCGCCAGATTCCCTTCTTCCAGATATGCTTTTAATCTCTGCAGGAAATCCACTTCTTTTGCAAGCTTCTTATCATTTCTTGCACCTCTGCTGCTCTTTGCGATCCTTCTCTCCAGGATCTCGATATCAGAAAAGATCAGCTCCAGGTTGATCGTATCAATATCTCTTGTCGGATCTACGCTTCCGTCTACATGGATCACATTGGTATCCTCAAAGCAGCGGACAACATGCACGATCGCATCAACCTCACGGATATTTGCCAGGAACTGATTTCCAAGTCCCTCTCCTTTGGATGCTCCTTTTACCAGACCTGCGATATCTACAAACTCGATCACAGCCGGTGTCACTTTTGCTGAGTGATACAGATCTGCTAAAAGATTCAGCCTTTCATCCGGAACGGTTACGATACCGACATTCGGGTCGATCGTACAGAACGGATAGTTTGCGGACTCTGCTCCCGCCTTTGTTAAAGAATTAAACAGTGTACTTTTTCCTACGTTTGGCAATCCTACAATACCAAGTTTCATTTGTAATTTCCTCTCTTTATGTAAATGACATTTTGCTCTTTATCAGCACCAACAGTGTAACACAGTAAACCTCCTGATTGCAAGTCCCCAGAAAAAGAACTCATCGACAAAATTTTACTGTTTTTCTTCGTTATTCGACCTTTTTCGACAGGAATATCAGTCTTTCGACTCGATCACCAACAGAACCCCTTCCGAAAAGTTGATCCGACATGCCTCTTCTGTGATCTCATTGCTTACGCAGAGCGGATCCATTCCCTCCAGAAGATAATGATCAAGCGGATAAAAAACACCCTGCAGCGTCAGATCTTTCACTGCACCTCCCATGGCAAACAAAGAAAGATATTTGCCGAACTGTTCCTCTTTTTTTATGGATACTGCATGATCCGTCAGCCACATTTTGTTGTGTTCATCCAGAAGATATGCCCGCACACCTTTTTGCAGAGCAAGAAACAGGATCCGTACATTTGCAGCGGTATGGTCGATGCGTGCCCCGGTTCCGCCAAGGATCGTAATTTCTTCTGCCCCAAGTTCCAGTGCCAGACGAAGAGCCACATCGGTGTCTGTATAATCTTTGACCGGATTGAGCCTTTTGATCGGAACGTCGGTATTTTTCTGAAAATACTCGTATTCCGTCTCGCCAGCCGAATCAAAGTCTCCGACAATGTGTGTGGGCATGATTTGATTTTTGTGACAGAAGATCACTCCCTTATCTGCCCCGATCACGTAATCCCAGGTCTGTGTCCTCAAAAAAGCAAGGGCAAAATCGGTCTGAATTTTGCCCCCGCTTATGATCACTGCTCGCTTCATTTGTGATTCTCCTGATAATCTGCCAGCAGTTTCCGGTATTTTTCTGCATTTTTTGCCGTTTCTTTGCCAAAAACAGCCGATCCGGCTACCAGGATGTTGGCTCCTGCCTCTAAAACAGCATCGATCGTCGCAGCGTTGATGCCGCCGTCAACTTCAATATCGGTCTGAAGTCCCCGCTCTTCGATCATGGTACGCAGCTCTTTCACCTTTCCGGTGCAGTACGGAATGTATTTCTGGTTTCCAAATCCAGGATTTACGGTCATCAGAAGTACCATGTCCACTTTCTCCAGAAGGTAATCCAGCTCATGCAGAGAAGTAGAAGGGTTCAGTGCAATACCAGCTTTCTTTCCCAGCTGATGGATCTGCTCGATTGCACGATCCGGATGTTTGCAGGCCTCTGCATGGATCGTGATGATATCCGCCCCGCTTGCCGCTGTCTCTTCGATATAACGCTCCGGCTGTTCTACCATCAGATGGACGTCAAATACCATATTGCTCATTTTCCGGATGGATTTGATGATCGGGAATCCAAATGAAATGCTCGGTACAAACATACCGTCCATCACATCAATATGAAGATAGTTTACGCCCGTCTGCTCAACTGCCTTTATTTCCTCTCCCAGTCTTGCAAAATCTGCGGAAAGAATAGACGGTGATAATTCGTACTTCATAAAAATTAGTACCTCCTTTTTTGTTTCAGTTCTTCATACAGTTCTTTATAGCTTTCGTAGCGTATAGAACTGATCTTTCCTTCTGCCAGTGCTTCTTTTACACCACAGTCAGGTTCACTCAAATGCATACAGCCCTGAAAACGACAGTATGGCTCATATTTTCGAAACTCTGCGAAATATTCTTTTAAATCTTCTTTTTCAAAATCGGTAAGATACAACGAACTGAATCCGGGCGTATCCATCAGATACGTGTTGTCACCGATGGAGAACAGTTCAGAATGACGCGTTGTATGCTTGCCGCGGTCGATCTTCTGACTGATCTCACCGACCATCATCTCTGCCTTCGGATAGAGAAAGTTGATCATCGATGACTTGCCGACACCGGACGGGCCGGCAACAACGGTCGTTTTATCTTTCAAAAGCTCTCGTATCTGTTCTGTCCCTGCCTGCTCTTTTACACTGGTAAAAAGAACCTGACAGCCACAGTTTTCATAAATCTCCTGAAGTCTTGCCGCCTCTTGCGGCTCTGCAATATCACTTTTGTTAAAACAGACAACGACTGGTACATTCTGACGCTCCATTGAGATCAGGAAACGATCCAGAAGACTCAGATTCGGAGCCGGCCTGCTGATTGCAAAAATGACCATCGCCTGATCTACATTTGCAACGGCCGGACGGATCAGTGCATTTTTCCTGGCAAGGATATCCCGGATATTTCCTTCTCTTTTTTCTTCGTCCAGGATATCGATCACCACATCATCTCCGACCAGCGGTTTTATTTTATTTTTTCGAAAAATACCCTTTGCTTTACACTCATACACGCCTTTTCCGGCGATATGGACATAATAAAACCCGGCAATTCCTTTTATAATCTTTCCCTGCATGAAAACTCCGTATTCTGCACACCGCTATTTGCTGAACGGTACGCCTTCATATTCTACTTTTTTCAATATATTTCCATCGTCATCCAGCACATAAACATACGCAGTTGCACTGCTGCCGGAATCGGATGTCATTTTCAGGCTGTACGGGAACTCAACCACTTCTCCGTCCACCAGAGTCGTTGTCTTGCCGTCCTGCACCAGCTCAATGCGGACTTTCTCATCGTTGTAGTCCTGCGGTGCATAAAGCTTTACATCGGTAGAATATTCTGCCTTTGCACTGGTTTCTTTGGATTCCGTTTCCTTTTTCGTCTCTTTGACGGTCTCCTGTGTTTCCGTATCCGTTTCCGTGTCCGATGCAGGATCGGAACTGTCGACACTTCCGTCTCCGCCATTGCTGATGTAAAGTGTAACGGTAGAATTCGGGGCAACTTCCTGTCCTGCTCCCGGACTTGTATAACTGACATGTCCCTGGGCGATGGAAATATCATACACTTCCTGCTGGTCACATTTCAGCCCCAGCTTTTCCAGTGCTGCTTTCGCATCGTCTGCTGACTCATTCTCCAGATCCGGCAGGGTGATCTTGTCGCTTCCGGTACTTACCGTGTAAGAAATGGTCGTATTTTTATCAACCATCTCGCCCTTTGCCGGCTGCTGAGCCATGATCTGACCCTTGTCATAATCGGTGGACGGTTCTTCTCCGGCATACTCAAGCCCAAGACCAGTATCTGCCAGCATTTCTTTTGCCTCTGCTTCTGTTTTGCCAAGGATGCTCGGCACTTCGACCTGACCGGAGATCTGTGTCGTCTCAGTTGCGGTCGTTGTCTCTGTCTGCTTCTTGTTGCTTCCGCCTGCCAAAAATCCAAGGTCAAACAATCCGGTCGCACTTCCGACCAGTGCCAGAAAGATTGCCAGGATCAGAACGCCTACGACAATGCTGCCGATCGTCATGAATTTCTCCAGTTTCGGATTGACTTCCGGCTCCTGCGGCTCTTCCGGCTGATAATATCCGCCGGCATAATTCTGTGGATTCTGATATCCATTGTTTGCATACTGCTGTCCTCTGCCCTGCATATTCTGCGGATTTCCCATATTCTGCGGGTTCTGAGGATTTGGCATGCCGGTATTGACCGGTTCTTGATTTGCAGGATAAGGCTCTTCTGCCTGCTGCATCTCATTGCGTCCTTCTTTGATCTTGTTCAGCTCATCCTGAGAGACGATCACGGTATGTGCACGGCTGTCAAGCGGTGCAATCTTTACAAAGTCACCTTCCGGGTTGACCAGAGACTCCTTTAAGTCACTGATCAGCTCTTCCATGTCACTGTATCGTCGATCCGGGCTTTTCTGCGTACATTTATAGATGATCTGTACCGTACTTTTCGGCAGTTCCGGCACATATTTACGCGGTGACTGGATCTCCTCCTGCAGATGTTTCAGTGCAATGGCGACCGTCGTGTCACCGTCGAACGGTACATGACCGGTCAGCATCTCATACATCGTGATACCAAGCGAATAGATGTCACTCTTGTAGTCACTGTAACCGCCTCTTGCCTGCTCCGGTGAACTGTAGTGTACCGAGCCCATAACATTGGAACTGATCGTATTGGATGTCGCCACTCTTGCGATACCAAAATCCGTGACTTTTACTTTTCCATCTGTGGAGATGATGATATTCTGCGGTTTGACATCACGATGGACGATGCCGTTGTTGTGTGCCGCCTGCAGCCCCATCGATACCTGGATCGCAATGCTGGTCGCTTCCCGCACTGCGAGTCTTCCCTTTTTCTCGATATATTCTTTTAAGGTGATCCCTTCTACCAGCTCCATGACAATGAAACTGATGCCGTTGTCCTCACCTACATCATAGACATTTACAATATTCGGATGTGCCAGTCCTGCCGCAGACTGTGCCTCCACACGGAATTTCGTGATAAATCCCTTATCTTTTCGGAATTCAGGTTTCAATACTTTCACTGCAACAAAGCGGTTCAGTGTATGGTCTTTTGCCTTATATACATCTGCCATACCGCCGGAACCGATCTTGCTGATGATCTCGTATCGATCCTGGATAAACATGCCTTCTTTTAACATTGCTCCACCTCACCTGTCAGCGGCTGTGCCAGTACAACCGCGATATTGTCCTTGCCGCCATTGCGATTTGCCCGTTCAATCAGGTCCATGGCGATCTTCGGCAGCTCTCTGCCGCTTTTGATTATTTTTTCAATTTCTTCATCTTCTACCATGTTGCTCAGTCCGTCGGAACATAAGAGCAGGATATCTCCTTTTCTTAAGTCCTCGTCAAAAAAGTCAATCTCCAGTTTTTGTCCTGCACCGACTGCTCTGGTGATGATATTCTTGTTCGGGTGATTTCTCGCCTGCTCCGGGCTTAACTCGCCCGCCCGCACCATCTCTCCTACCAGAGAATGGTCTCTGGTGATCTGTCTGATGTGATCCCGTATCAGATACAGTCTGCTGTCTCCTACATTTGCAACATAAAGGTAATTTTCAACCACGGTTGCGGCTACGACGGTCGTACCCATACCGCTCAGTTCTTCGTTTTCTGCCGCCTTTTCCAGCACTCTTTCGTTTGCTGTTTCAATTGCACTTCGAAGTACACGGATCGGATTTCGTTCTCTGCTTCTTTTAATATGACTGACGATCACTTCGGCCGCATAGCGGGATGCCATATCGCCTGCCTGATGTCCTCCCATACCGTCCGCAACGATCAGAAGGTTCGGCAATGGTCCTACCGGAGTGTCAGAAGCAAACACAAAATCCTGGTTCGTGGTTCTTTTCTGCCCTACATCTGTAACACAGCATGATCTCATGCCTTTACTCCTTTTTTTCTTTATCCATATAACTTTTCCTAAGTTGTCCACAAGCACCGCCAATATCACGTCCCATTTCTCTTCTAATAGTAACATTTATTCCGCAATTTTCAAGTTTATTTTTGAACTCCACAATCACTTTTCGTTCCGACTGCACATAAGAACGTTCTTTTACCGGATTGACCGGAATCAGATTCACATGGCAGTTGATGCCATGGATCAGTTCGTAAAGCTGCTTTGCATCTTCTTTTGAATCATTCTGTCCGCCAACAAGGCTGTACTCAAACGTGATGCGACGTCCGGTCTTTTCATAATAATACCGGCAGGCATCCACCGCCTCATGGATCTCATATTTTCCGGCGATCGGAAGCAGTGCTTTTCGTTTTTCCTGATTCGGTGCGTGGAGCGAAAGTGCCAGTGTGATCTGAAATCCTTCATCTGCAAGCTGACGCATCCGCGGCACGATCCCGCAGGTTGATAAGGTAATGTTTCGCTGGCTGATATTCAGTCCGTGTTCATCACTCAGCATCCGGATGAATTTTACCGCATTGTCGTAATTATCCAGTGGCTCTCCGGTACCCATCATCACCAGGTTGGATACCCGCTCCCCGATGTCTTTCTGGATACGGTAGATCTGATCGAGCATCTCCCCCGCCGTCAGATCTCTTGTCTTTCCTCCGATCGTGGAGGCACAGAAACGGCATCCCATGCGGCAGCCGACCTGCGTGGAAATGCACACCGAATTGCCGTGCTGGTAACGCATCAGCACACTCTCGACCACATAGCCGTCCGAAAGGCGGAACAGATATTTTCTCGTTCCGTCCAGTTCGGAAACCAGCGTCTGTACGTTCTCAAGGCAGGTATATTCACAGGTTTCTGCCAGTTTTTCCCGCAGATTTTTTGAGAGATTGGTCATCTCTTCAAAACCATCCGCCTGTTTTTCATGCATCCACTGGTAGACCTGCTTTGCCCGGAACGGCTTTTCGCCGATGCTGACAAAAAAATCTTTCAGTTCGTCATAATCCAATGATTTGATATCTGTTTTTTCCATGCCACACTCCTACTTTACGCGTTTCAGGCGTGCAATGAAAAATCCGTCTGATTTATGTATGCCGGGCAGAAGCTGAAGATATCCGGCACTGGTTGTCTTACCCTTCAGCTCGTCGCAGATGTACGGATCAATGCTTTCCAGCACAAACGGATAATTTTCCAGAAACCATTTGACGTTGTACTGATTTTCTTCTGCCCCGATCGTACAGGTACTGTAAATCAATGTTCCGCCCACTTTGACATACTTCCAGACCGTATCGAGGATCTTACGCTGCAGTTTGATGATCTCCGTCTGTTTTGCCGGTGTCATCTTGTAGCGGATGTCCGCCTTTTTGCCGATCACGCCAAGTCCGGAGCAAGGCACATCTGCCAGCAGAATATCCGCACGCTCCACGGATTCCGGATCAAAAACGGTCGCATCCTGCAGGGTCGCAGACATATTGATCACGCCGATACGCTCAATATTTTCCTGCATCAGCTGGACTTTGTAGTCGGTGATATCTCTTGCCTCCACATGACCGCTTCCGTGCAGCATATCTGCAAGGTGAAGGCTTTTGCCTCCCGGTGCGGCACAGACATCAATGCAGTAGTCGCCCCATTTCGGTGCTGCAATCTCAGAAACCAGCATGGAGCTGACATCCTGCACTTGGAACCAGCCGCGTTTAAAGGCAAGCACCGCTTTCATGTAATTATAGCCGCGGATGCCGAGTGCATAGTCCAGATACGGACTCTGCTCTACCTGGATCCCCTGCTCTTTGAGGCTCTCGATAATCTGCTCTTTTTCTGTTTTATCCAGATTGCAGCGGATCGAAGTCGGTTTTTCTTCATGCATATCCTGGCAGATCTTCTCCACTGCATCAAAGCCGTAGAGTTCACACCAGCTCTTTACGATCCATTCCGGCATGGAATAGGTGACTGAAAGATAAAGCAACGGCTGTTTTTCTTTTGAAGGATATTCCACTTTGTCCAGATTTCTTGCAACACTTCGAAGAACACCGTTCACAAAACCTTTGAGCTGATAAAAGCCCCGTTTCTGTGCCAGACGCACGCCTTCGTTACAGACGGCAGAATCCGGTACACTGTCCATATATTTTAACTGATAAACCGACATACGCAGGATGTTGCGGATCACCGGTTTCATATTTTCCACTTTTACTTTTGAAAAACGCTCAATGATATAATCCATCTGGAGCATATTTTCCAGCGTGCCCTCGGTCACACGCGTAATAAATGCCCGGTCACGTTTGTCCAGGTACTGATATTTTTCCAGCACATCCTTGAGCACGATATGGCTGTACTGTTCTTCTTCCACGATATCCATCAGTGCACCGAGGATAATTTCTCTAAGATTAATCATCTCTTCTGTTTCCTCCTGCTAAAATGACAAGACGCAGCAGCTGCAGTATGGATGATGCAAGACTTGCTACATAAGTCATAGCTGCCGCTCTGAGCACTTTTTTTGCTCCTGTGATCTCACTCTCTCCAAGCATTCCGTTTCCCTCAAGGATCCTGATCGCACGGCTGGATGCGTTGAACTCAACCGGCAGTGTCACAAGCTGAAAGATCACAGCCAGTCCAAACAGAAGAATACCGAGCATCAGAAGCGGACGCATGCTGAAAATCAGCCCTGCAACAAAAATCGGCCAGGAAAGACTGGAACCGATGTTGGCTGCCGGAACCAGTGTGCTTCGAAGTACCAGAGGTCCATATCCTTTCTGATGCTGGATTGCATGACCACACTCATGTGCTGCCACGCATACTGCCGCAACGGAATTGGAGCCATAGGTGCTGTCTGAAAGACGCAGCACTTTTGCCCTCGGATCATAATGATCAGTCAGCTCTCCTGCCACACGCTCAATGCGGACATCATAGATACCGCTGATGCGGAGCACTTCCTGTGCCGCCTGTGCACCGGTATAGCCTGCCATACAGCGAACGCGTGAATACCTTGAAAAGGTGCTTTTCACGCCAGCCGATGCGATCAGCGTCAGGATCAGCCCCGCAAAAACAAGTATAAAAGTCGGATCATAATACCATCCATACATTATAAAATCATCCCTTTCTCAAGATGACAGCCGCGAAGGAAGGCTGCCGTGTCCATACGTTTCTTACCTTCTAACTGAAGTTCTTTCACGGACAGGATCTTTTCTCCTGTCTGGATCAGGAACTCGTCTTTTTCTGCTTTCAGCACCGTTCCGGGCTGTGCTTTTTCACCGGTCTGCCCACATACATCTGCTGCCCAGATTTTCAGGGTCTTACCGTTTAGTTTCGTATAGGCACTCGGCCACGGATTCAGTCCGCGGATCAGACGTTCCAGCTCTTTCGCCGGGCGGTTCCAGTCGATCGCTCCCATATCTTTGGTCAGCATTTTTGCATAAGCGGTCGGCGACTCACCTTGTTTCTGCGGGGTAACCGTGCCATTTTCCAGTGCATCAAGCGTCTCAAGAAGCAGATCTGCCCCTGCTTTGCTCAGTTTGTCAAACAGACTTCCTCCCGTTTCTTTTTCATCGAGCGGCACGACGGTTTTCAGCAGCATATCACCGGTATCCAGTCCGGCATCCATCTGCATGGTTGTCACGCCGGATTCCTTTTCACCGTCGATCACCGCCCACTGGATCGGAGCAGCTCCGCGATATTTCGGTAAAAGTGAACCATGCACATTGATGCAGCCATACGGTGCGATGTCCAGGATCTCCTGTGGTATGATCTGTCCAAACGCCACAACAACCAGTACATCCGGTGCAAGTTCCCGGATCTTTTGGATCACTTCCGGATCTCTTACCTTTTTCGGCTGATAGACCGGAATATTCTCCCGGAGTGCCACTTCTTTGACCGGCGTAAACTGCATCGCTTTTCCGCGTCCCTTTGGCTTATCCGGCTGTGTAAAGACCGCGGTCACTTCATGTCTGGATGAAGCCAGGGCTTCCAGTGCCTCAACCGCAAAATCCGGTGTTCCCATATATATGATCTTCATCTTATCGCCTCCTGTTTCTTTTTTACTATATTTTCATCACTCTTCTTCATCATAAGGAGCGACATCTTCTAATTCGCCCTCTACTTTTTCTACATACATATGCCCATCCAGATGTTCGCATTCGTGACAGATGGCACGGGCCAGAAGTCCTTCGCCCTCCAGAATAAATTCATTCATATCTTCATCATATGCTTTTACTTTCGCATAATCAGGCCTTGTAACGACCCCCGTTTTTCCCGGAACACTTAAGCATCCCTCATAACCTCTCTGCTCTCCGGCTGTCTCGATGATCACCGGATTGATCAATACGTGTGGATCATCCCCGCAGTCGATAACTACGATTCTTTTCAGCATGCCGACCTGGTTTGCTGCAAGTCCGACGCCCATGGCATCGTACATCGTCTCAAACATATCATCAATCAGTTCTTTTGTTTTTGGCGTTACTTCTTTTACTTCTTTACATACTTTCGTCAGTACATCGTCTCCGATTGTCCTTATTGTTCTGGTTGCCATCTCTTTTATCCTCCGCTTTCTCTAATCTCTGTCATACTGAATGGTAATTTTATCAAAACCTCTGTTTATTTCAATATATTGTTCTGTCCGCTCTTTGATCTGATCCAGCACTTCTTTTCGCCCATGCCTTACATAGATCACTTTTCTGTAAATATCCGCAACTTTCGAAACGCTTTCATCTGCCGGTCCGATCACTCTTGCCTGTGTTTTCTTCGCCAGTACATCCAGGTATTTTTTCAGATATTCCATCGCCATCTGAAGGTAACTTTCATCCTCCCCCTGCCCGTGCAGAGCAAGCATACCGCCGACCGGCGGATAATCCATCAGGCTGCGGTACAGGATCTCTTCTTCATAAAAAGCCTGATAATCCTGAGCTGCCGCCGCTTTTATACTGTAATGATCCGGCTCATAAGTCTGGATCACGACACTTCCCGTTTTTTCACCTCTGCCGGCACGTCCGGCCGCCTGCGTCAGCAGCTGAAAGGTCCGCTCGGCTGCCCGGTAATCACTCATGTGAAGCGACAGATCCGCTGCCAGTGCCCCGACCAGCGTGACATCTGCAAAATCATGCCCTTTGACAATCATCTGCGTCCCGATCAGAATATCGGCTCCGCCTTTTGCAAAGGTCTCTAAAATTTTATGATGTCCGTCTTTCCCTCTGGTCGTATCGGCATCCATACGCAAAATACGTGCCTTCGGAAACATACGCTGCACCTGGCTTACTACCTGCTGTGTCCCCACCTGAAAACTTCCGATAAAAGGAGAACCGCAGGACGGACAGAGGCGAGGATTTGGCTGTGTATAGCCGCAGTAATGACACACCAGCTTTTCGCCTGCCGTACCTTTTTTGTGAAGTGACAGGGACACGTTGCAGTGCGGACACCCGATCACCGTACCGCAGGAACGGCATGCCACAAAACCGGCATAACCGCGTCGGTTTAAAAACAGCATCGCCTGATCGCCCCTCTCGAGACACATCCCAAGCTGCTCTTGCAGATATCGGCTTAAAATACTGCGGTTGCCCTCCCGCATCTCGTTTCGCATATCTCCAATCCAGACATACGGAAGCTTTTGTCTGTTCGCCCGCCTCTTCATCTCCAGCAAGCAATATTCTCCCTTTTCTGCCCGGTAATACGACTCCACCGACGGGGTTGCCGATCCCAGAATGAGCTTCGCACCTTCCATTTCGGCCCGTCTCTGTGCTGTTTCTCTTGCATGATAACGAGGGACCGTCTCACTTTTGTAGGACTCTTCGTGTTCCTCATCGATAATAATAATGCCAAGATTTGAAAATGGTGTGAACAGTGCCGACCTTGGCCCGATCATAATGTCAATTTCACCATTTTTTGCTTTTTCGTACTGATCATAGCGTTCTCCGGCTGACATCCGTGAATGCAGAATGGATACACGACTTCCAAACCGCTGGTAAAACCGCAACACCATCTGATACGTCAGAGCGATCTCCGGAATTAAAAAGATCGCCTGTTTGCCCTGTTTTCGCACAAAATCGATCAGTTCCATGTAGACTTCTGTTTTTCCGCTCCCAGTCACACCATGCAGCAGATAAACAGACTTATCTTTCTGATCCCACTCTTTTAAAATCGTTTGGACTGCCAGCTGCTGTTCTTCGTTCAGAAAAAAGTCTCTGCCTGTCTGCATTTTTACCTCTTCCTGCTTTTGATTGGACCGGGAGATCATCAGATCCAGCGGATCGCGATAGATCCGCATGCTTTCCAGCTTTACGATACCCTTTTCTTCCATTGCCCGTACAACTGGCATGGTAACGCCATACTGCTCCTTTGCCCGCTCCCAGGAAAGAACTGCCATGCCTTTTTCGTTTTGCTTCGCAATCACCAGCAAAGCATCTAAAAGTCTTGCCCTGGCTTTCTGATTTTTCTTTTCCAGAACCTGCAGCATTTCCCGTGCTTCTTTTTCCGGCAGCAGCAGACGAATCTGTTTCTGTTCTTTCTGTGCCACTTTCTGTTTGACCGGAAGCACTGCTTTTAATGCCTGGATCATCGTGGAACCATAATAATCCCGCATCCACGCAGCCAGTGCGATCAGCTTTCCTTCTACGCCTGTCTGACCTGCACAGACTCCCTGTATTTCTTTGATCTTTTCCGGCGGATAATCGGTCCGGTCCGTCAGTTTGACCACATAGCCCTGTATCCTGCGGTTGCCGTTTCCAAATGGAACCGTAACGGCTGTTCCCGGATGAATCTGCATCCGCAGAACATCCGGCACGCGGTACTGAAAAATCTTATCCAGCTTTTCGTGGCTGATATCTACGATCACATTTGCGTAAAGTACTTGTTCTGTTCCTGACACTTACTTTCCTTTCGCTGCATCTTCCGCAAGAATCTCCCGGATCAGCACACGCTCATCCATCGGATATTTTTTGCCTTCGATCTCCTGGTAATCTTCATGTCCTTTTCCGGCAAGAACGATGACATCCCCCTTCTGACCGTGGTGGATTGCCCAGGCGATCGCCTCTTTCCGATCCGGTATCTCGATGTATTTACCATCCGTTTTTTCGATGCCGGTCCGGATGTCCGCAATAATGTCCAGTGGTTTCTCGAAACGTGGGTTATCGGATGTGATGATCGTCAGATCCGCAAGTCTTCCGGAGACTTCTCCCATCTCAAATCTTCTGGATCTTGCACGGTTTCCGCCGCACCCGAACAGACATACCAGTCTCTTTGGATGATATTCTTTTAATGTCGTCAAAAGGCTCTCAAGGCTCATGGCATTATGGGCGTAGTCGATCATCAGCGTAAAATCATCGGAAACTTTGATCATCTCGATACGGCCTTTTACTTTCGCCTGTGCCAGTGCCTTTAAGATGTCCTCTTTTGAGACACCGAAATGACGGCAGACTGCGATCGCTGTCAGAGAGTTGTAGACGCTGAATTTACCCGGGATATCAATCTCGACATCCAGATGGAAATCCTTTGCTTCCGCCGTGTAATCAATACCAAGATAACCCGGTCTTGATACCAGTTTTGTGTTTTCGGCACGAAGATCTGCTTTTTCTGAGAATCCAAATGTCTCAATCCTGCAAGTATGACCTTTTAACACCTGCTCCAGATGTTTGTCATCCATATTGACAATGCCAAGCTTACACTGCTGGAACAGCAGCCCTTTGCAGTGCATATAGTCTTCAAAACTTGCGTGTTCTGCCGGTCCGATGTGATCCGGTTCAATGTTCGTGAAAATACCAATCTCAAACGGAATGCCTGCCGTCCTGTGCAGCATCAGTCCCTGAGAAGATACTTCCATCACAACACAGTCGCATCCTGCTTTTACCATCCGGTCAAAATAAGACTGCACGGTGTAGGACTCCGGGGTCGTATTGGCCGCTGGGATATGCTCCTCTCCGATGATCGCCTCGATCGTTCCGATCAGTCCGACTTTGTGTCCCGCACTTTCCAGGATGGATCTGATCATATACGTGGTCGTGGTCTTGCCTTTTGTTCCGGTGATACCGATCACTTTCATTTTTTCCGCCGGATAATCAAAATATGCTGCTGAGATCATTGCCATCGCATAGCGGCTGTCCGCCACTTTGATCACCGTCACATCCTTCGGAGCTTCTACTTCATCCTGCACGACCAGAACTTTTGCTCCTTTGGCGATCACATCTGCTGCGTATTTGTGTCCGTCAGAAACGGCTCCTTTGATGCAGAAAAACAGAGAACCTTCTTTTGCTTTTCTGGAGTCATTGACAAGATCTGCCACCTCGACATCTACAGAGCCATTTATACATTCATATTCTACTCTTTCCAGTAATTTTGTTAATTTCATGGCTTTCACCTCCATAGACAGTAGGATAGCACATCTACCGTGCTATTTCAAACATTTTCCGTTCCTTTCCTCTTACCAGGTTTTCAGGATTTCGATGATCTCCTGTTCGTAGTTCCCCATGATGTCTTCCTGTCTTCCCACGGTACGCACATTTGTCTCCGCACCGTATCCACCATCCTCAAATTCCCAGATGTGATAGCTCAGTCCACGGTGCTCAAAATCAATGCTTCCAAGCCCGTCCTCCTCCGTGTATTCGTAGTTCCACTGTTTCTCTTTTAAATAAGCCTGTATTTTTTCAAGACGCATCTGCCTGCTCCCCTTTCTTCTGCTATCTGATGTTTACATAAAGATGCCTTACGAATTGCTCCGTACTTCGTACTCCCACAATCCTCCCCTGGCATCATCTTATTATTCTAACACAGGAAACAGCGATATCGCAACTGTGGGAACTTCCGCCAAAGTTCTTTGTTTTGCCTCCATAACAAAAACCTCCAAAGCATCCGTTTTTTCATCTGCCCTGAAGGTTTTCATTCTTTTCTTATTGCGGTTTTATGAATTTCAGTTTCTGCTTATGCCAGTGCTTTTCCGAGGTTGACGCAGTTTGCTTCTGCCTCATCATCCGGTGTTTCGTTGCAGATCACGCTGTCACATGCAAGGGACGCACCGTCGTTTTTGCAGGTTTCTTCCCAGTTCTGCATCCATTCTCCATCGCCCCATCCATAAGAACCAAACAGTGCAATCTTCTTGCCCTGGAGTTTGGATTCGCAGGAAGCAAACATCGGCTCAAAAATGGTATCTTCCAGTTCTTCGCATCCCATGGACGGGCATCCGAATGCTACTGCATCAAACTCATCCATTTTATCAGCGGAGAAACCTTCTGCTTCAAATACTTCTACTTCTGCTCCGCCTGCTTTTGCACCTTCTGCTACTTTATTTGCCATGATCTCTGTGTTTCCTGTTCCACTCCAATATACAACTGCTACTTTGCTCATGTTTTATTCCTCTTCTTTCTTCTTTATATTTTTCATGCTGTCGGACTTTTGCCCTCCGACATTTTTTAACAATATCTGCGGAGCATCTGCTGCAAAATTATGTTTGCAGTCTTATGACGCGACAGTAAGTGTACGGATGTCCCGCCCTTGCTTCCACAGTCTTCGATAGACTTCTCTGCATTTTTTGTATTTTGCAAAAAGTTTTCTTGTTTCACATTCATTGCAGTATACTTTCCAGCAGCCGGAGCATTTGTAATTCTGCCCTGCGTTCTCAATAAAACCAACCACATCTTCCAGCGGATAGTCAAGGAACACACCAATCTCATGTGGGAATCCTTCTGCTTTTGCAAGACGCTCTTTCAGTCTCTGCAATGCATAATCGGCATCTTTCTGTACATAGCCGTATTTTCCAAGGAAGTTCTGCACTTCTTGATCATCGAGCCGCTCCTGCAGTCTCTGTTTGCGACATACATACATCAGTGCCTTCTGATTCTGTACTCTCAGGACAACAAGTGAAATCCCCCTCGCCTGTAATTCCTGATTCCAGTACCGTACCTGCTGCTCTGGCATTTCCTCCGGTGCAAAAGACCAGGTAAACAAATTTGCCGTCTTCACCGATGCCAGAGTCGGCGAACAGTGTTCGATCAGATATCGTTCCAGCATGAGAAACCTCCTTTTTACATTGCCACGCAGTGTTCTTCCAGTACTGAGTGCAGTGCACTTGCACTGCTGCTGTGGATCCTTGCAACCGGAATGTTGTTCCGTTTTGCTTCCTGGATCGCAGTGTTTACCATTTTGTGTGATACCGTGTTGGTAAACAGGATCAGAAGATCCGGGCAACCGATTTTTTTTCTTACTGAACCATGCTCTTTTGCAAAGACTTTTGCTTTGCAGCCATGGCATTTGCAGATGTCAGCGTACTGACAGACCATTCTTTCGTTTCCTCCAATAATCACTACACTCATGTTCTTATCCTCTCCATCTTTCTTAAAATTATAAGATGCCAGGGTCAAAAGCCTGAAGCCACGACGTGCTTGCACAGGAGTGGTTTTATGGCTTAATGATCCGCCCAAATACGCACATAAAAGTGGAGCGTAAGCTTCACGATATGCGAATGTCTGAAAGGATTGTGCGAGTACGAAGTACATAACAATCCGTATGGCATCTTTTACCTCAGCATCATTTTATACGGCTATCTTAAATTAGTTTTAACTAACTCATATTTTTAGAAAAACGGACTGTCAAGACTATCCTGAAACAGTCCGTTTTCCGCCTTTATCTGGCACAACACATGTCAGAATTCCAGGCTATTTTTTTTATTTCCTGATCTTCAATATATCCGCACGCTTTTAGACCTGCCTGAAATACTGCGTCCAGTTTCTCTGCCGAGAGACAGTACGTTGTGCGGTCACTCAGTTCCACGATGCAGCTGTTTGCAGCTTTTTTCTTTTCTGCTTCACAGCTGCCATTTTCGCACAGTTCTTCACATGCCACTTTGTACATGTTCTTTCTGCTGATGGCACCGATTTCTTCCAACATATTCACCATACGGTAAACCGTTGCAAATCCAATCTTTGTATCTTGTCCGGAAGCTTTGTAATAAATTTCCTTGCAGCAGGAGCAGTCCTCCTGCAGGATGATATCCAGGATGATCAGTCTCTGTCTTGTAATCCTGCAGCCACGCTCCTTTAGCTTGCGGATGATATATTCTCTCTGTGGCACAAGCGTCCCTCCCTTAATGACAGTGACCGCCACAATTCTTACAGTCTCCGCCGCACTGAATGGATTTTCCGTTTTTCTTATCGCGTACCATACTGCGGACAGCAAGTGCTACAACTCCTGCCACAATAATACCAACTACAACTGTTCCCATAAAAAATCCTCCTTTCAGGCTTTCGGCAAAATCTCTATTTTGCCCTGGATGTCTTTACGGATACGTTCAGAGTCTGACTCTCTTTGTAAGGACGAGCCAGCAGGTAAATGAATGCTACAATAACTGCGATCGCCACAATCGTCCAGATACTGAATCCGGCTCCTGTGAACAGTCCGCCGATCTGATTTACAACCAGAGATACCAGATATGCAAAACCGCACTGATATCCGACTGCTGTCCAGAACCATTTTGTATTGTTCATTTCACGTTTGATCGCACCCATAGCTGCGAAGCACGGTGCACACAGCAGGTTGAATGCCAGGAAGGAATATCCGCTTACTGCTGTGAAAGCTGCTCCCATGGTTGCGTAAACGCTTGCGTCTCCGCCTCCGTAAAGGATACCCAGTGTACCAACAATGTTCTCTTTTGCAACCAGACCTGTAACAGATGCAACGGTTGCCTGCCAGTTGCCCCATCCCTGTGGAATGAAGATCCAGCAGATTGCTTTACCGATCGTAGCCAGAATACTGTAATCGATCTGGTCTTCGGAAAGCATCTGGAATTTGCCGTCCATGACACCGAAGTAAGTTGTGAACCATACAGCGATGGTAGATACCAGAATAATCGTACCAGCTTTTTTAATAAATGACCAGCCACGTTCCCACATACTTCTTAAAACGCTTCCGATCGTCGGCATATGGTATGCCGGAAGTTCCATTACAAATGGTGCCGGATCACCTGCAAACATTTTTGTTTTCTTCAGGATAATACCAGAGCAGATGATCGCTGCGATACCAAGGAAGTATGCAGATGGTGCTACCCAGGATGCTCCACCGAAGATTGCTCCTGCAACCATGGCGATAAACGGAAGTTTTGCACCACATGGGATAAAGGTTGTTGTCATGATCGTCATACGACGGTCTCTTTCATTTTCAATCGTACGGGAAGCCATGATACCCGGAACGCCACAGCCGGAGCCGATCAGCATTGGGATAAAAGACTTACCGGAAAGACCAAATTTGCGGAACACTCGGTCCATGATGAATGCAACTCGTGCCATGTATCCGCATCCTTCCAGGAATGCCAGGAAGATAAACAGGATCAGGATCTGCGGAACGAATCCGAGAACCGCACCAAGACCTGCTACGATACCATCCAGGATCAGACCTCTCAGCCATTCTGCACAGCCGACTTTGTCAAGTACATTCTCAACCAGAACCGGAATACCTGGAATCCATACGCCGTAGTCTGCCGGATCCGGAGCTGTGTAATCATATTTATCCATGGTTGCTACTGCTTCCTGGAAATCTGCACCGGTAGAAGTTACTTCTTCGTCTGCCATTGTCTCTTCATCTACTACAGAATAGGTTGCTGTATCTGCATCAGAAATGGTTGTTGCAAACTCTGTCAAAGCTGCTTTTGCTGCTGCCGGATCATAATCATCTGCTTCTGAATCCAGAGCTGTCTGAACGCTTTCTACGTCTACGCCCTGCTCGCTTTCATAATCCAGGAAACCATTTACTATCGTTTCTGCATCTGTGTATTCATCTGCAACTTCTGTGTAGGACGCTGTTCCGATACCGAACAGATGCCATCCATCACCGAATACACCATCGTTTGCCCAGCCTGTTGCGATGTCACCAACGGTTGTTACCGATACAAAATATACCAGCCACATGACTGCAGCAAAGATTGGCAGTGCCAGCCAGCGGTTTGTTACAATCTTATCAATCTTATCGGAAGTAGTCAGTTTTTCTTTTCTGTCTTTCTTTAAGCATTCTCCGATAATAGAAGATATGTAAGTATATCTCTCGTTTGTGATAATACTTTCGGTATCATCATCAAATTTTTCTTCCATCTCAGCGATCTCTTTGGATACATCCACGCTGGTGTTCATCTGATCCTGGATCTTATCATCTTTTTCCAGAAGTTTGATCGCAAAGAATCTTCTCTGTGCATCCGGTACAACACCGACCAGTTTGTCTTCTACTCTCTCAATGATGTCCTCTGCATCTTTTGTAAATTCATGAACCGGAATGGAAGTTTTGTTCTTTTGTGCCAGAGCGACAGCTTTTTCTGCTGCTTTCTGGATTCCGATACCTTTCAGTGCGGAAATCTCAACTACCTCACAGCCGATCTTTTTGCTCAGTTTGTCAACATAGATCTTATCGCCGGATTTTTCAACGATATCCATCATGTTAACCGCCATGATCACCGGAATACCGAGTTCCAGAACCTGTGTGGACAGATACAGGTTACGTTCAATGTTGGTTCCGTCTACGATATTAATGATCGCATCCGGTTTTTCGTTGATCAGATAATTTCTGGCAACCACTTCCTCCAGTGTATATGGAGACAGAGAATAAATACCAGGTAAGTCCATAATGGTTACATCTTTATGGCCTTTGAGCTTACCTTCCTTTTTCTCAACGGTTACACCAGGCCAGTTTCCCACGAACTGGTTAGACCCTGTCAGTGCGTTAAACAGTGTAGTCTTACCACAGTTCGGATTTCCTGCCAATGCAATTTTAATTGACATACTTTCCTCCTCTTTCTCAAAAAAACAATCACCCTTCGGGCTCATTTTTCCAGGAGCTGATTTACACAGCTTATTTTTATTTGTGTTTGCTTATTTATATTTTGCATCTCTTATTTATGTTAGCATTATCTAATCCATGAGTAAAAAAAAATTATTCTACTTCAATCATTTCCGCATCTGCTTTTCTAAGAGATAATTCATAGCCGCGAACGGTTACTTCGATCGGATCACCAAGTGGTGCAACTTTTCTTACATAAATGCTGACGCCTTTTGTGATTCCCATGTCCATGATCCTTCTTTTGACCGGACCAGCACCGCTCAGTTTTTTCACTGTGACAGTCTGTCCACAGGCAACTTCTCTTAATGTTTTCATCTTTGCCTACCCTTTCTGTTTTCTGATTTTTCCGGAGATAGCATTTTTCATCAGACCATAATCTTGTTGGCCATATCTTTGCCAATGGCAACTCTGGAATCTTTTACGTTCACGATCAGGTTTCCTTCTATTTCAGAAACAACTGTCACAGTTCCGCCTGGCACAAATCCAAGTTTCTCCAGAAATCTTCTGGTTTCTTCTTTGCCACCGACCTTTTTGATCACACTCGGTTCTCCTGTGTTCACCATCGTTAAAGGCATCATTTGCAACCTCCCTTTTTATAAAAGTAAGCTCAAAACAGGCTCCTTTTCTTTTTCTTCATGGTTAGTATATGCTAATGTTCATTAGCTGTCAACAACTTTTTTTAGTTTTTATTGATACATTTTCTCATTAAACACTTTTTATTAATATTTATTTCTCAAAAATAACGAATACTACGAGATTTTTCGACTAAAAAAACAGAACACGGTGGCCGTTATATCTTTTGATATAGAAAATGTAACTGCCATGTATTCTGTTTCTTGTTTTCAGCTGTTGTTTCTTTTATTCCGATTCATCCAGCAGATTCTTCATGCTCTGCAGTCCGATCACCAGCGTAGATGTATTGTGTAGCAGTGCGGATGTCGTAGGCGGAAGTACGCCTGTCACGCCGCATACGATCAGTCCGGTATTAAATCCGACGATAATCCGGTAGTTCCTGCGGATACGCTGCATCAGTGCATCACTCAGTCTCTTGAGTTTGACGATCTCTTTGAGGTCGTCTGCACCGACAGTGATATCTGCCACTTCCCTTGCGATCTCTGCTCCTTCGCTGATCGCAATGCCGACATCTGCCGCAGACAGTGCCGGTGAATCGTTGATGCCATCACCGATCATAATGACTTTGCGTCCTGCCTGTTTTTCCCTTTCAACAAAGTTTGCTTTATCTTCCGGAAGTACTTCGGAATAATATTCATCGACACCGACACGTTTTGCGATTGCTTTTGCGGTACGGTCACTGTCTCCGGTCATCATAACGATCTTGGAAAGTCCTGCTTCACGCAGCTGTTCAACCACCTGGGCTGCTTCTTTTCGGAGCGGATCTTCAATGCAGATCACGGCTGCAAGCTCGTTCTGGATTGCCAGATACAGGTGGGAATATTCTTCCGGCAGGTTTTCAAACCTGTCTTCCATTCCTTCCGGTATCGTGCACTTTTCATCCTCGAAAATGAAGTGATGGCTTCCGATCACAGCTTTTTTGCCTTCGATCGTAGTAGAAATACCGTGTGCCACGATATACTCTACCTTTGTATGCATCTCTTCGTGATCCAGATGCCGCTCTTTGGCTGCATTTACCACTGCTTTTGCCATAGAATGAGGGAAATGCTCCTCCAGGCAGGCTGCGATGCGAAGCAGCTCGTCTTCACTGTATCCGTTAAAGGAGATCACTTTTGCAACGATCGGTTTCGCCTCGGTAAGCGTTCCGGTCTTGTCAAATACGATTGTGTCTGCTTCTGCCACTGCTTCCAGGAATTTACCTCCCTTGACCGTGATCTTGAAGCTTCCGGCTTCGCGGATCGCAGAAAGAACGGATACCGGCATTGCCAGTTTCAGTGCACAGGAGAAATCTACCATCAGCACTGAGAGAGCCTTGGTCACATTTCTGGTAAAGAGCCAAGTAAGGGCGGTTCCTGCAAGTGTATACGGAACCAGCTTGTCTGCCAGATGCTCTGCCTTGCTCTCCAGTCCGGATTTCAGTTTTTCAGACTCTTCGATCATGGCTGCGATCTTCTCATACCGGCTTGATCCGCCTGCTTTGCGGACAAGAACCGTGATCTCGCCTTCTTCTACGACGGTTCCTGCAAATACCGTATTCCCGGCTGTTTTGCGTACCGGTGCAGACTCTCCTGTCAAAGAAGCCTGATTAAGCATCGCCTCTCCGTCCGATACAGTTCCGTCAAACGGAACCACATTGCCCATATGTACCACGATCTGATCATTTTCTCTGATCCTGGATGCGGATACGAGTACTTCCTGGCCGGATGCCTCTTTTATCCATACTTTATCTACATTCAGTGACATCGTCCTTGCCAGATCATCAACGGATTTCTTGTGCGTCCACTCTTCTAACAGTTCTCCGATGCCAAGCAGGAACATGATCGAACCTGCGGTCGCCGTGTCACCACGCAGTACAGAAACTCCGATGGCTGTTCCATCCAGTACCGGAACTTCAATCTTGCCTTTTGCAAGTGTCTGAATTCCCTTCCAGATGTATTTGATTGAGCAGAAACCGGTGTAAGCTGCGGCGATCGGTGCCGGCAGAAATACTTTTCTTCCGTAATGGAACAGAACTTTATTAACCAGTTTTTCCTGATACTGGGAATTCAGCTCCCTTCCGGAATGTTCCAGTATGCCATCCGGAACTTTTACATCTTTGCAGCGATAGGCAGCTACCTTCTTTAATAAAGTACTGCGTTCTCCCTGATAACAGATCACTGCATCTGCGGTACGTTCATATACAACTGCTTTTGTTACCTGAGGCAGCTCTTCCAGATAATACTGGAAAAGATCTGCCTCTTTATAAGACAGGCGTTTCGCCTCCATATGGATACGGATCCTGCCTCTTATCTCGTGTTTAATTCTGAATTTCAATCTTCCTCAAACCTCTATTCTGCAGTTTCCTCTGTTGTCTCTTCTGCCGCTGTTTCTTCTGTTTCAGCTTCTGCTTCTTCAGCCTCTGCTTCCACTTCATCCTCTACTTCTTTTAAATCTTCATCATCATAAACCGCTTCTTTTGCTGCACGCTCTTCGTTGATCTGTTTTGCTTCTTCGTAGATGTCACCTGCATTTTCCTGAACTTTCGTTACCGTCTGCATAACGCACTCTTTTGCACGAAGTACTGCTGCAGTAACATTTGTGTAAAATTTCTTTGCATCGTTGCTGGACAGTGCTTTAATACCGGCTGTACCAAAAGCAACACCTGCTGCAAAAATTCCTGTTTTTTTCCAATCTGCATTTTTTAAACATTTTAACATTCTTTTGTACCTCCTAGTTTTGTTTTATTTTTGAATTTCCTTGCATTATATCACTCTGATTTGTGTTTTTCTATTATTTTTTTCTTTTATTATTGATAATTTTTATCAATAGATTTGTCTATGGATAAACTTTATAAGGATTCGATCTTTTTGCAGGTTCCCGGATCATAACCGCTGCGTCTGACGATACCCTGGATCTCCTGTGTGCTGATCTGCTCTTTTGCGTAAACTTGTGCTTTTTTCTGTTTCAGATTTACTTTCGCATAAAAGCCTTTCTTTTCGTTAAAAGCATTCTCCACTCTCTTTTTGCACTGACTGCAGGTCATACCCTCCACTTCCACTTCAAAATGATATGGATAATGAGAGACATCGGTATCCTCTGCTTTTACTTTTTTCACATCATCACCGGTTCCGCAGCAGCCGTTTGAAACACGTTTCATGGAACTGCGGATTCCGAAGAAACAGATCACAACTAAAATGGCACAGATAATAATGGTTGACATATAGATTCCTCCTGACGTAACGCTGAAAAAATTGATAATCTTTTTCACTTCTTTTTGCGTCTGTTTTCTTCGCCAAGTGCGATGTCATTTACGATCTCACCTGCCATGATCAGTCCCATGACAGACGGTGTAAAGGCCGTACTTCCCGGGATTGCTCTGCGGTCTGTACACTTTCTTTGTACACCCGGCGGGCAGACGCAGTGTGCCTTGCAGCTGATCGACATATCTTCGATCGGCGTGCGTGCCTTCTCTTTGGAATACACCACTTTCAGACTGTCCACTTTACGTTTCTTTAATTCCCGCCGCATGACTTTTGCCAGCGGGCAGACGGATGTCTCGTAAATATCTGCCACTTCAAACAGTTCCGGATGAATCTTGTTTCCGGCTCCCATTGCGGAGATAACAGGTACTCCTGCTTCTTTTGCCGCCATGACAATATCGATTTTTGCCGTCACGGTGTCAACGGCATCTACCACGTAAGTGCATGACGCAAAATCAATCAGATCACGCTGATCCGGCAGATAAAAGCAGTTATGCAGATGGATCCTGGCATGCGGATTGATCTCTAGAATACGGTCACGCATAACTTCTACTTTTTGTTTTCCGACCGTTTTTCTGGTCGCAATGATCTGACGGTTCAGATTTGTCAGGCAGACTTTATCGTCATCGATCAGATCAAAAGTACCGACTCCGCTTCGTGCCAGTGCTTCTGCTGTATAACCGCCGACTCCGCCCAGTCCGAAAATTGCAACTCTCGCATTTGCCAGGCGTTCCATTGCCTCTTTTCCATAAAGAAGCTCTGTTCTCGAAAACTGATTTAACATGATTCATAATCCTCCAAAAATGAATGTCTGACTCCGTTTTTCTTATATGCCACAACGGTGTCCAGATTTACGTTCTCAATACTGCGGAAAATATTGGTCTCTACATAAGGATTGACCTTTTTCATTTCCGCGATCATATGCTTGATCTCCATACGCTTCGATGCACTTTCCCCATTTGGCCTGCAGGTCGTACAAGTGTCTGTAAATCTGCATGCACACTGAATAAAGTGCAGGCTGTTATAGTCTCTCCAGTGTTTGATATCCTCTTCCCGGATCAGATAAAGCGGGCGGATCAGTTCCATGCCCTCAAAATGAATGCTGTGAAGCTTCGGCATCATGGTCTGCACCTGGCCGCCGTAGAGCATTCCCATCAGGATCGTCTCAATCACATCGTCAAAATGATGTCCCAGTGCAATCTTGTTGCATCCAAGCTCTTTTGCTTTGCTGTAAAGATAACCGCGCCGCATTCTTGCACAGAGATAGCACGGTGATTTTTCAATATTATAAACTGCTTCAAAAATGTTCGTTTCAAAAATTGTCAGCGGAATGTTTAAGATTTTTGCATTCTGCTCGATGATCTGACGGTTGCGTTCGTTATAGCCCGGGTCCATCACAAGATAGACCACTTCAAATGGAAATTTGTGATGACGCTGAAGTTCCTGGAACAGTTTTGCCATCAACATGGAATCCTTTCCGCCGGAAATACAGACAGCAATTTTATCTCCTTCCCGGACAAGCTGATATTCATTGATTGCTTTTGTAAATTTGCTGAAAATAGATTTATGGAATTTTTTGCGGATGCTCTTTTCAATATCCGCATTTCTGGCTGTCTCCTGAAAATGGTTCAGCAGCCATTTATCATAACCGCCTTCCAGACTGCAGGCATCAAATCCAAACCCGGAAAGCAGTTCTGCCTGATCGGTACTGATCACACCGCTTTGGCAGTATACAATGATCTTTTTTTCTGTCTGAAGTTCGTCTTTTCGCTCAATCAGCTCATTTGCCGGAATATTGAGGGCATCTTTTAAATGCCCATGATCAAAAGCTTCCATGCTTCGGATATCCAGCAGCTGATATGTTTCCTGTTCCATATTTTCAAGCTCCGCAAGGGAGCAGCTTTTTACGTTTTCCAAAATTTTTCTCCTGTCTTTTAAAATTCCCGGTAATCACCGCGGTCTGTGACGATCTCATAGCCGATGCTGCGGATTCTCGCATCAAGACATTTCCGACATTCTGCCGCCTCATCCCCGGTACACAGTTTATTGTCATAGAGCATATAATTTTTCCGCACAGATACCGGTGAAAGATTCGGCATCACGACATTTGCCCCGGAAAGGATTGCCTTTTCACGCCCTCTCGGATCGATCGTGCCAACCGCTGTTGTCGCCGGAATCATAGCGTTTGGATTCATCAGCCGCAACATGGCAACCAGATTCAAAGTCAGATCCAGACTGCCTCCTGTTTCTTTTGCAAATACCGTGTCTTTGTGTGGGATAAACGGTCCGATGCCGATCATATGCGGCCTCAGTTTTTTGATATAACACAGTTCCCGTGCCAGATATTCTAATTGCCAGCCCGGTGAACCCACCATAAATCCACATCCGGTCTGATAACCGGTTTTTTTTAATATTTCAAGGCAGTGCAGTCGGTTTTCCAGGCTCATCTGCTTTGGATGCAGCATCGCATAATGCTCCGGAACGGATGTCTCTTCCCGCAGAAGATAGCGGTCTGCCCCGGCTTTGTGCATCGCACGGTAAGACTCTTCTGAACGTTCGCCAAGCGAGAGCGTCACTGCACAGTCCGGATATTCTTTCTTGATCGAGCGAATGATCTCACACATCCGTTCATCATTGAAATAAGCATCCTCGCCGCCCTGCAGCACAAAAGTCCGATAGCCCAGTTCATAGCCCATCTTACAGCACTCCATGATCTGTGAAAGTGTCAGACGGTAACGCACTGCATTCTGATTGCCCCTGCGGATACCGCAGTAGAGACAGTCATTTTTGCAGTAGTTGGTAAACTCGATCAGCCCTCGCAGATAAATCTTTCTGCCAAAGTGCCTGACCGCTTCTTCTGCTGCTGCCGCCCGCAGATACGCACTGGATTCTTCATCCAGATGCTCCAGAAGATACCGAAGCTCCTCCATCTGTGCATCCTGTTCTTTTCTCAGTTTTTCTATGATCGGTCTGCAATCCATGCCATTCCCCCAACCCTTTTTCTGCCGTTGTTTTTATTATCGCTGTTATTCTACATGGAAAACGCAAAAAAGTAAAGCCGACTTTTTATGTCAGCTTTACCGCTGTTTTGTTCTTTTAAAAATAAGGATGCCTGCAGATTGCTCCGTTTCGTTTCAGGCTTTTAACCCGGGCATCATCATATATAATACATATATTCTTCTTCGTTATGCTTTAAATATTCTTCCTCCATATCTTCGAGTGTGACACCCTGAAGTACTTTCTTCGTCTGCCGGTTCAGCGGATCGATGATCAGCTCCTGGATGACATCGGATATTTCTTCATCTTTACAGGGATCGGCTGTCTTTTCGTCTGTTATATAATAATCACCGTCGATCGCATAGACAATATCACTGACGGTTATCTCAGAAGCCGGACGTGCAAGATAATACCCTCCCTGCGGTCCTTTGATGCTTCTGACAATTCCGGCTCTACGAAGGCTTGCGAAAACCTGCTCCAGAAACTGCGGCGATATCCCATTTCGCTGTGCAAGGACATTCAGAGGCACATGTGCTGATTTGGAATGGATCGACAGATCTGCCAATGCCCGAAATGCATATCTGCTTTTCATTGATAATTTCATAGCTACTCCTTATCTTTATATTTCACATATGTTTACTAGGTTTTAATTATGGTATCATAAAACAGAAAACTTGTCAATACCTTCAAAACATAGCGATATGGTATGTTATCTTTCGTCAAAAAAAAGACAACTGCCGCTGTGCAATTGTCTTTTTTTCTTTCGACTTGAATTTAGCCTGCCAAATGCAGTATATTGATCAGAAGAATCCAGCTCAGTCCGTAATAAGACACAACTGCGACAAGGTCGTTGATCGTTGTGATCAGCGGGCCGGACGCAACGGCCGGGTCTACATGGATCTTCTTGAAAAACAGCGGGATACAGGTACCAACTGCTCCGGAAACGACCATCGCCAGTACCAGAGAGAGGCCGATGCATCCGGACACCGCATAGGCAAACAGGAATGTCTTGCCTTTAAACAGTGCGATATATAATCCCACCAGAGCAAACGATATCGTTCCCAGGATCATACCATTCGAGAATCCGATCTTCATTTCTTTCAAAACAAGCTGGAACTTCTGTTTGCCGGTCAGAGATTCATCCATCAGGACACGGATCGTTACAGCCAGTGACTGCGTACCGACGTTACCTGCCATATCCAGAATCAGTGACTGGAATGCCATGATGATCGTCAGCTGGCTTACTACCGTCTCAAATATACCTACAACAGAAGAAACAACCATACCAAGACCTAACAGAACGAGCAGCCATGGCAGACGTTTTTTGATACTCTCACGCAGAGGCTCTTTTAAATCTTCCTCCGCAGTCAGACCGGCGAACATCGCATAATCCTCGCCCATCTCGTCATCGACCAGTGATACGATGCTCTGCGATGTGATAACACCGAGTAGTTTATTGTTATTATTTAATACCGGGATAGAATCCTCGGAATAATCTTTCAGTTTTTCAATACAGTCATCGATCAGCTCATGACCATATACATATGGATAAGAAGTTACAACCAGATCCTCAAGCGGAGAATCCTGTCTTGCAATGATCAAATCCTTTAAATCCATGGCTCCGTAAAACGTCTGATCCTCCGTCACCATGAAAATGGTAGAAATATTATCGTTCTTTGCTGCCTGTTCTACCAGGCTGCTCATCGCCTGCTTTACCGTAAGATTCTCGCGGATCATGATAAAGTTGGTCGTCATCCTGCTTCCGATCTCTTCATCGTCAAAAGAAGCGATCACAGCGATATCTTCTCTTGTATCTGCATCGGTCAGCTCGATCAGCAGTGCTCTTTTCTCCTTCGGGATCATCTTCAGGACATCGATCACCGCATCGGTCTCCATACTGGAGAGGATCTTTGCTGCCTTTCTGACATCCATCTCATCCAGATACTCCGCTGCCGGTTTCTCATCGATATGTTCAAAAATATCGGAAAGCATCTCCGTATCCAGGATACGACAGATCTTTCTTCTTTCTACAATGGTAAGATCCGGGAACACCTCTGCCAGGTCATTCTCATGGTAATCTTCGAGCTGATTCCGCATAACGCCCGGTGAAGCATTGCTTCTGATGATACCCAGGATCTCTGATGTATAATCTTTGTTTTCCAATGTCTCATCCTCCTTATTCTGTTTTCGTAACCGTTCAGCCACACAAAAATACAGAAAAACAAAACTGTAAATGATTTTCTGCACATGACTGAACTTTCATAACGGTCCAGGGGAGTCGGAAAATAGGATAAGAAATCAGAAAACCAGACAGAACGGACTGCTGCTCACTTCCCATCCTATGCTTCTACTTCGCCCATGACTGTCACAACTGTCCATTCTGTTCACCTGCCTTTGTACTGAAATTTAAGAAAAAAGTTGAGGGCTTTACAGACCCTCAACCATTATAATTCCTTTTTCTTTAATTGTAAAGCAAACTTTTATATGGTTTTTGTAAAGTTTGCAGCCGTTCAGCCATGCGGCAAATATTGCAGACAGATGCGTTATGCCTTATTTTACAGACACTACCTGATAGTCTTTATCCTCTACGGTCTTTTTCAGTGTCTCATCTGCGATCTCTGCATTCAGTTTTACAACTGCAGTTCCTTTTTCGTGGCTGACGATCGCTTCCTCTACCTGTGGCAGTGCCTCCAGTGCCTTCTTTACGGTTGCCTCGCAGTGTCCACACATCATTCCTTTGATTTCCATTGTTTTTTCCATAGTATGATTCTCCTTTTCCTTTGATTTATTTTGCATCTGTGATTTTGCATTCACAGTCTGTAACGTAACCTGATTTTTTATTTTTTTATCTTTTTTTGCATCGTACATTCCGAAGAAATTCAGACGCAGTGCATTTGTTACCACGCAGAAGCTTGAAAGGCTCATGGCTGCTGCCCCGAACATCGGGTTTAACTGCCATCCAAAGACCGGGATCCAGATTCCGGCTGCCAGAGGAATGCCGATGATGTTGTAAATAAAAGCCCAGAACAGATTTTCATGGATATTTCTCAGTGTCGCACGGCTCAAACGGATCGCTGCCGGTACATCATCCAGCTTACTCTTCATCAGCACAACATCGGCCGCATCGATTGCGATATCCGTTCCGGCTCCGATCGCAATTCCCATATCTGCCCTTGTCAGGGCCGGAGCATCGTTGATGCCGTCACCTACCATGGCAACCTTTCCTTTTTCTTTCAGAGAGCGGATGACACTTTCCTTTCCTTCCGGAAGGACTCCGGCAATGACCTCATCAACGCCTGCCTGCCGTCCGATCGCCCTTGCTGTCCGCTCATTGTCCCCGGTCAGCATGACTACCCGGATTCCCATGTTCTGCAGTTCTTTTACGGCTCTTGCACTCTCTTCTTTGATCACATCCGCTACTGCGATCACACCGAGCAAACGGTCTTCTTTTACAAAAAACAGCGGCGTCTTTCCATCTTCTGCCAGTGCTTCCACCTGGCGTTTCTGTTTCTCTGAGATTTTGCAGATTTCGGAGATAAATTTCATATTTCCACCAAAGAGGCGGCTTCCATGAAGACTGGCTGTCAGACCATTTCCCGGAAGTGCCTGAAAATCCGATACTTCCTCTGCTCTGACTTTTTGCCGCTCTGCCTCCAGCAGGATCGCTTTTGCCAGCGGATGCTCACTTTTCTTTTCCAGAGCAAATGCCATCTGAAGCAGCTCCTCTTCGCTTACGCCTTCCGCCGGAATGATATCGGTTACTTTCGGCTCTCCGCTTGTGATCGTACCGGTCTTATCGAGTGCTACGATCTGCATTTTTCCGGTCTCTTCCAGCGAAACAGCTGTTTTAAACATGATTCCATGCTTTGCACCCATACCATTTCCGACCATGATCGCAACCGGGGTCGCAAGTCCGAGGGCACACGGGCAGCTGATAACCAGAACGGAAATGGCTCTTGCCAGCGCATATCCAAAGGTCTGGCCTGCCAGCATCCATACGATGAAGGTGATCACTGCGATCGTGATGACTGCCGGTACAAACACACCGGAAACCTTATCTGCGATCTTGGCGATCGGTGCCTTTGTGGCTGCCGCATCACTGACCATCTGAATGATCTGTGAAAGCGTGGTATCTTCTCCGACTCTAGTCGCACGGCACTTGATAAATCCGGACTGATTGACTGTTGCCGCAGAAACTTTATCTCCTTCTGCTTTGTCAACCGGAATACTCTCACCGGTCAGTGCCGCTTCATTTACTGCACTGTTTCCTTCCAGAACGATACCATCCACCGGTATATTTTCTCCAGGACGCACTACAAAAATGTCACCCGCCTGTACTTCTTCGATGGAAACGGTCACTTCCTGACCGTCCTGCAGCAGAACTGCTGTCTTTGGTGCCAGTTTCATCAGACTCTTCAGTGCATCCGTTGTCTTTCCTTTCGAACGTGCCTCCAGCATTTTGCCGACCGTGATCAGTGTCAGGATCATCGCCGCAGATTCGAAATAAAATTCATGCATATACGCCATGACAGCTGCCATATCACCCTTTACCTGGGCATCCGTCATCGCAAACAGTGCATAGACACTGTAAAGAAACGATGCTCCGGATCCAAGAGCTACCAGCGTATCCATGTTCGGGGATTTATTCAGCAGTCCTTTAAAACCACTGATAAAGAATTTCTGGTTGATGACCATGATAATGACCGTCAAAAGCAGCTGAAGCAGTCCCATCGCCACATGGTTTCCCGCAAAGAAAGATGGCAGAGGCCAGTTCCACATCATATGCCCCATCGAGAAATACATCAGTACCAGTAAAAAACCAACCGAAGCAAACAGCCTTTTTTTCAGTTTTGGTGTTTCCGTATCTTTCAGCAGTACATCATCCTTTGCCGCACTGCCCTGATTTCCCTTTGTGCCCGTTCCCTTCTTTTCTGCATGATATCCTGCAGCTTCCACCGCCGAGATGATCGCATCGCAAGTTGCCGTCCCTTCCACGCCCATCGAATTTGTCAGCAGACTCACCGAGCAGGAAGTCACACCCGGAACTTTACTGACTGCTTTTTCTACTCTGCTGCTGCAGGCGGCACAGCTCATCCCGGTTACCGAATATTGTTCCATCGCAATTCCGTTACTGAAAACTTATAAAAAGTTATAAACCTTTATGTTTCATTCCTACTTCAATGAGTATGCTTTTGTACTGTCGAA
>NZ_WQNP01000042.1:0-562 GCF_018783905.1 Ruminococcus sp. MCC718 | reverse complement strand
TTATCATAACGGGTCGCTATCCTCCGATACGCTTTTAATTTCAAGAACAGCTTTTCTACAAGATGCCGCTCTTTATAAAGCCACCAGTCACAAGAACGTTGTATTTTTGCATTCCTTTTGGATGGAATCGTCGCTTTTGCACCATTTGCATGGATGTATTTTAATACTTTGTTACTGTTATAGCCTCGATCTGCCAAAATCTTGCTTCCATTAATGTTGATTTGTTTTAAAAGAGGAATTGCATATGGAATATCATTTTTCTGGCCTTCGCTAATCATAATACGGACTGGGTTCCCGTACGCTTCTACGATGGCATGGATTTTGGTACTTGGTCCGCCTCGGCTCCGGCCGATTTCAGGGGAAGCCCCCCTTTTTTAGCTCCGGCACTATGCTGATGTGCCTGAACGATGGACGCATCCATAGAAAGCTCTTCAAATTCTGCATCCAGACTTAAAATCCGGAAAATATTATCCAATATACCGTCTTCAATCCATTTACGAAAGCGACTGTAAACGGTTTCCCATGGTCCATAACGTTCCGGAAGGTCACGCCAGGGTGCACC
>NZ_WQNP01000004.1:0-823 GCF_018783905.1 Ruminococcus sp. MCC718 | reverse complement strand
AGTAGGAGGCGGTGACTAACCGCCGTCCTCTCACACCACCGTGCGTACCGTTCGGTACACGGCGGTTTCAATAGTTGACGTGCACGGACTGATAGGCTGTGGCTAAATCATAGAAGCCACCGTTTATCAGTCTCTCTTTTGTCATGGCTTTCTTAACTGTTGTCAGATTCGCACAATACCAGTGTCCTCTTCGGCAGTTTGCCGCCATATTCGCATAGTATTCGTGTACTCCCATCTTTATCAGATTTCTTTTCTTTGTTTTTGGAAGTTTCCACTGTTTCCATATACACATGCGTATTCTGTGGTAGAGCCATCCGTTGATCTCTTCGATGTTGTTCTTCATGCTTGCTATTCCGTAATAGTTCAGCCATCCTCTTGCATATATCTTGATTTTCTCAAGGCTTGGCTTGATTGACTGACATCGTTTACGGGAAGACAACTCTTTCAGTCTCGACTTAAACTTTCTCCATGACTTTGGATGAACGCGAACATAAATACCCGTTCCATTCCTTCCCAATGCAAAGCCTAGATACTTAAAATTTCGGATTGCAAACACACTGACAGTACGGCTTTTCTTTCTGTTGACTGTAAGTTTCAGTTTCTC
Organism: Ruminococcus sp. MCC718; assembly: GCF_018783905.1. Lineage (NCBI taxonomy): Bacteria > Bacillati > Bacillota > Clostridia > Eubacteriales > Oscillospiraceae > Ruminococcus > Ruminococcus sp. MCC718. The sequence continues at coordinate 219 of NZ_WQNP01000004.1, read as the reverse complement.
TTCAAGGTATTTCGTACTGCTTTCCAGAAGTCTCTCCGATGCCCGTTTGCTCTTCGCAAGGAGCACGATGTCATCTGCATATCTGACGCATGGGACTCCTCTCTTCAAAAACTCCTGGTCAAACTCATTGAGATAGATATTCGCCAGTAGTGGGGATAGATTTCCTCCTTGTGGCGAACCTTCCTCTGTTTCCATGACTACTCCGTTCTCCATTACCCC
>NZ_WQNP01000041.1:69505-89797 GCF_018783905.1 Ruminococcus sp. MCC718 | reverse complement strand
ATGAACGCCTGTGGAGATAGTAGGTTACGAGGTCTGCGAAGCAGGAAGCCCATTGGCTTTAGACAATGGGTAGTTCACATGCAAAGTGAAAAAGAAAAGGAGAATATACGATATGAAATTGATGTTTGCATCTGATATACACGGTTCTGCGTATTATTGCAGAAAGATGCTGGAGGCATATCAGGCGGAGGAGGCAGGCCGCCTGATTCTTCTCGGGGATATTCTGTATCATGGACCGCGAAATGATCTGCCGAAAGAGTATGCTCCCAAAGAAGTGATTGCCATGTTAAACCCGATGAAGAATGATATCTGTGCGGTTCGCGGAAACTGCGAGGCTGAAGTAGACCAGATGGTACTGGATTTCCCGGTGATGGCAGATTACGCTCTGATTCTTTACGGAGAACGTAATCTATATGCCACACATGGTCATATTTATAATGAAAACAATCTGCCGCCTCTGAAAAACGGGGATATTCTGATCCATGGTCATACACATGTATTAAAGGCAGAAAAAAGAGAAGGTTATACACTGCTCAACCCGGGATCGGTATCGATCCCGAAAGAGGGAAATCCACCAAGTTATGCAATCCTGGAAGATGGTCTGTTTACGATCAAAGGATTTGATGGAACGATTATAAAAGAACTGCAGCTGTAGACAAGGGACAGATGTGAAGATACGGAGAAAATATGAAAATTTATGAACTGATCGCCCCATGCCATTTTGGGCTGGAGGCAGTATTGAAACGGGAAATTACAGATTTAGGTTATGAGATCAGCAAAGTGGAAGACGGAAAGGTGACTTTTCTCGGAGATGCCGAGGCCATCTGCTATGCAAATATTTTTCTGCGGACGGCGGAGAGGATCCTTCTGAAGGTCGGAACGGTGCATGCAGAGACGTTTGACGAGCTTTTTGAGGGCGTCCGTGCTCTTCCGTGGGAAGAATATATTCCGGAAAACGGAAAATTCTGGGTTACAAAGGCAACTTCCGTAAAGAGTAAGCTGTTCAGTACCTCGGATATTCAGTCCATTGTGAAAAAAGCAATGGTAAAAAGGATGGAAAAGGCTTACGGGAAGTCCTGGTTTGAAGAAGACGGAGCTTCTTTTCCGGTAAGGGTAACGTTTATGAAGGATGAGGCGGTGATCGGACTTGATACTACCGGAATTTCGCTGCACAAACGCGGATATCGTCAGAATACAGCAAAAGCCCCGATCTCGGAGACGCTTGCAGCAGCACTGATCATGCTGACACCATGGAGAAAAGACCGTATTCTGGTCGATCCGTTCTGCGGAAGCGGTACCTTCCCGATCGAGGCCGCCATGATGGCGGCAAACATGGCACCGGGCATGAACCGCAGCTTTTTATCAGAAGCCTGGCTGCATCTGATCCCGAAGAAAAACTGGTACGATGCGGTGGAAGAAGCACAGGAGCAGATCAATCTGAATATCGAGACAGACATTCAGGGATACGATATCGATGCGGCAGTGGTGCACAGTGCAAGAGAAAATGCGAGAAGAGCCGGAGTGGAAGAACTGATCCATTTCCAGCAAAGACCGGTTAGCGAACTGCATCATCCGAAAAAGTATGGTTTTATCATCACCAATCCGCCGTATGGAGAGCGTCTGGAAGAAAAAGCAGAACTTCCGGCACTTTACCGGCAGATCGGAGAGAGCTTTGACCGTCTTGATACCTGGTCCAAATATATGATCACCAGTTACGAGGATGCACAGCATTATATAGGAAAGAAAGCGGAAAAGAACCGTAAGATCTATAATGGTATGATCAAAACCTATTTCTATCAGTATCTGGGGCCAAAACCTCCAAGACGGGAGAAAAATTGAAAATAAGGTTTTTAAGAAGTATGCGAAATGCTTTGGTGATCGTGATCGTATGCCTGAGTGTGTCGTTGTTGTATGATGTATACAAAGAACCAATTGACTGGCTGCTGCATCTGGATCAGACAGAGACGAACGAAACCACAGAAACCGGAAACAGGAAGCAGAAAACGAAAAAACAGGCACAGAAGCCAGACGGACAGCAGGAAGAAGGTCTGCCGTCCGCTTATGATGGACGCATGACGGGCAAAGCTCCGGAAGTGAAAAATCAAGGTACGTTTGGGACTTGCTGGGCAGTTGTTACTTCGTCTGCCCTGGAATCACGGCTGCTGCCGCAGGAGGATATCATTTTTTCGGCGGATCACATTTCCACACAGAACAGCTATGCAATCGGTCAGGAAGAGGGAGGAGCCTACAACATTGCGATCGCCTATCTGACGGCGTGGCAGGGACCGGTGACCGAAGAGATGGATCCTTATGGAGACGGTGTTACACCGGAAGGCCTTTCTCCGGTAAAACATGTGCAGGAAGTTCGGATCGCAGAAGATAAGGATTTTGATGCGATCAAAGAAATGATTTACCGGTACGGAGCCGTTCAAAGCTCGATCTATATGGATATGGGCGGGACGAAAGTGACATCTGAATACTATGATCCGGAAAATACTTCCTACTATTATAATGGAGAGGATGAAGTGAACCATGACATTCTGATCATTGGATGGGATGATGATTATCCGGCGGAGAATTTTACGAAGACTCCATCGAAAAACGGTGCGTTTCTGTGTCAGAACAGCTGGGGCGAAGGCTTTGGCGATGGCGGAAGATTTTATGTTGCCTATGATGATACACAGATTGGCAGAAACTGTGTGGCATACACAAGGATTGACGGGACAGATAACTATGACCATCTTTATCAGACCGATCTGTGTGGCTGGGTCGGAAATATGGGCTATAAAAAAGAAAGCTGCTGGTTTGCAAACGTTTATACGGCAGATAGTACACAGACGCTGCGTGCAGTCGGGTTTTATGCAACCGGGCCGGAGTCGGATTACGAAATCTATGTGGCGGCAGATTTTAAAAACGAGATGTCACTTGTTTTGCCAAAGAAGATCCAGAAAGGTCATCTGGAACGAAAAGGGTTTTATACGATTGATCTGAAAAAAGAAATTTCCATAGCAGAAGGAGAACGTTTTGCTGTTATGGTCAAAATAAACACACCGGGCAGTGATTATCCAGTGGCGATGGAATATCGGGCCGATGACCAGACTGCAAATGTAAATCTGGAAGACGGGTGCGGCTACGTCAGCGTGGACGGTTACAGGTGGAGCCGGATCGAAGAAGAGTATGGCGGAAATATCTGCCTGAAAGCCTATACAGATAATCGCTGATGTGCTATGATAACGAATATAGGATGAACAAAAGCAGAAGGGAGAAAATCATGAAGAAAAGAATTGTTTTTGCAACCGGAAATGCCGGGAAAATGAAAGAGATCAAAATGATCCTGGGAGATCTGGGGATGCCGGTTGTCTCGATGAAAGAAGCCGGTATAGAGGCAGACATTGTAGAAGATGGAACGAGTTTTGCAGAGAATGCACAGATCAAGGCAAGTGCAGTCTTTGAAAAATGCCATGATATCGTGCTTGCAGATGATTCTGGACTGGAGATTGACTACCTGAACAAGGAACCGGGCATTTATTCTGCACGCTATATGGGAGAAGATACTTCCTATCATATCAAAAATGCAAATCTGATCAGCCGTCTGGAAGGGGTGCCGGATGAGAAACGTACCGCACGTTTTGTCTGTGCGATTGCAGCGGTTCTTCCAAATGGAGAAGTGCTGCACAGTGAAGGCACGATCGAAGGAATCATCGGATACGAAGAACAGGGTGAGAATGGCTTTGGATATGATCCGATCTTTTATCTGCCACAGTATGGATGTACAACGGCACAGCTGGAGCCGGATGTGAAAAATGAATTAAGCCACAGAGGCAAGGCACTGCGTGCGATCAAAGAACAGCTGAGAAAATATTGTGAGGAGGGAGCATATGAAGATACTGATCGTCAGTGATACGCATGGAAGACTGGAAAATCTGGAGCGGGTGATCGAAATGACAAAACCGATCGATGCCCTGATCCATCTCGGAGATGTGGAAGGACAGGAAGATTACATACGCCGTCTGGTTCCGTGTGCAGCCTATATGGTCAGTGGAAACAATGACTTTTTTTCCATGCTTCCAAGAGAACTCGAGTTTGAACTCGGCAAATATAAAGTGCTGATCACACATGGTCATTATTATTATGTTTCCCTCAATACCGAGGAGCTTCGCCGCCAGGCAAGGAGCAGGGGCAAAGACATTGTGATGTTCGGGCATACACACAAACCGTATCTGGATACGGAAGACGGGATCACGATTTTAAACCCGGGCAGTCTGTCTTATCCGAGACAGGAAGGACGCAGGCCAAGTTACATGATCATGACCATAGATGAGGCGGGAGAAGCCCGCTATGAAATCTGTTATCTCTGATAAAACTTGATATAGCCTCCGGCGGATTGCAGAGGTGCACAGAAGAATATGTCATATGATGGATGACGTACACCGCACAGCAACAGTGCCGGAGGCATTCTTGAAATAGAAGAAAAGCAGCGTTTGATAACAGATGTGAAAAGATCGCAGCAAAAACGGTGAAGATCAAAATTGTTTGGAATTTTTGGAATTGTTTAAACTTTTTTGAAAAAAGGTGTTGACAGGAGAGAAAAACGATGGTATGATACAACACGTTGAAGGCAATGAGCCGGAAACAAAGCGGGAAAATAAAATGACAACAAAAAAATGTTGAAAAAAGTAAAAAAAGTACTTGACAGACAGAAATAGAAGTTGTAAAATATATCTCGTGTCAAACAAAAAAAGAGAAATGCATATAAGCAAATAACGGGGTGTGGCTCAGCTTGGCTAGAGCGCCTGGTTTGGGACCAGGAGGTCGCAGGTTCGAATCCTGTCACCCCGACTGAAATTTTAAATTTCATCAAGTTTATATGCGGGTGTAGTTCAATGGTAGAACACCAGCCTTCCAAGCTGGATACGTGGGTTCGATTCCCATCACCCGCTCTTTGAGTCTGTAGCTCAGTTGGATAGAGCAACGGCCTTCTAAGCCGTGGGTCGGGGGTTCGAATCCCTCCAGGCTCGTTTTATGGTGGGTATAGCGCAGCTGGTTAGCGCGCCAGATTGTGGCTCTGGAGGCCAAGGGTTCGAATCCCTTTATCCACCTTTTTGGGCTATCGCCAAGCGGTAAGGCACAGCACTTTGACTGCTGCATTCGCTGGTTCGAATCCAGCTAGCCCAGCTAGCGTAAGCCGGCTGGACAAAAAGTGCCGATGCTTTCGCTCGTATAGTTCAGAACAAAATATGGGATATTAGCTCAGTTGGTAGAGCACTTGACTTTTAATCAAGTTGTCCGGGGTTCGAATCCCCGATGTCTCATGAGAAAGATGCATGGAAATGCATCTTTTTTTTGTTGCAGTAACGAGGAAATGCCAGAGGCATTGGCGCGGAGCGAGAAAGCGGGCAAAAAGTGATACTGTATCTGCAAAAAAAGAGTTACAGTATCAAATTTTTCTCACATTTGTTTTTTATCATAAGTGCCAGTGTGATAACTTAATATTTTCTTAAGAAAGGGAATTTAAAAGTATGAAAGCGAAAAAGAAATGGATGTTTCTTGGACTGACTGTTCTGGTTGTTGTGGCAGCAGGTCTTGGATACTGGAAACGGATCGGAATCCGCAATACGCTGTATCGTATGCTGGATAAGCAGATTCCATTAACAGGTGATGTTTATGGATATTACGGACAGGAAGTAAAGGTAAAAGAAAATCTGAATGAAGAAACCTCTTTCCAGATGGAGGATTCCTATGCAGACAAAATTGACACGACGATCACAAAAGAATCCAGTATGGTTGATACCTCCTGGCAGATCGACCAGCAGATCGAGGCGGAAGTCCAGTCCGGTGCATATACCTTTGAAGAGCCGGAAGTGATCATGGATCCTTACCAGATCTCACCGCTGACCGGTGTTGCAGTATTTCAGACAGATGAGGAATACCGTGTCCGGGTTACTGTAAAAGGAAAGACAAAAGAAGCAGATATCACCGGTGTGACTGTGAAAGCAAAAGGACATCGGGTACCGATCATCGGTCTTTACCCGAAAACGGAGAATTCGGTAAAACTGGAACTTTTAGATGACAACGATCAGACGATTAAAGAGATGGAACTGAAAGTTCAGACTGACGGACTGCCGGAAGAGATGGATGACATGGTATCGGTTGAAAAAAGTTCCGGAGAATCTGCCTATGGTCTTACGATTATTTCCGGTCAGGGCGTGTATTATCCGTTCGCTTATGATGTAAACGGAGATATCCGCTGGTATCTGAACCACAGAACATCCACTTACGGTGTGTTCCAGCTTTCGAATGGAAATTATATCATGCAGGACAATTACGGATACGTTTCTTCTGTGACAAAATCATTCCCTGCTGTTTTGTATGAAATGGATTATCTCGGACGGGCTGTACAGATGTACCTTGTTCCGCACGGAACGCACCATGAAATCATTGAAAAAGAGCCGGATGGAAATCTTCTGATTCTGACCAGCACACTGCAGGATCATGTGGATGACAAGATCATTGAGCTTGACCGAAAGAGCGGAGAGATCGTCAACAGTCTGGAGATGACGGAGCTTTTTGGAAATGATTATACCGAAGACGTGATTGACTGGGCACATTTAAATACCGTTTCCTATCAGGCGGAGGATGATACCATTCTGATCAGTCCGCGAAACTTGAATTCCGGTGTGAAGTTAAACTGGACCACACATGAAATCGTCTGGATTCTGGCAAATCCGGAAGTCTTTAAAGGAACGAAATACGAGAAATATGTGCTTACACCGGATTCAGATTTTCTGTGGCATTACAGACAGCATACCGTTTATCAGATTGATACGGATCTGGACGGCAATCCGGATACGGTAGAGATCACGATGTTTGACAACCATCGTAACCCGGAAGCAGATTATTATGATCATGAAAAAGGATCATTTGTAACAGTTTATGCAGTGAATGAAAAAGAAAAGACGGTTTCACTTCTGAAAAAACTACCGGTTGTGAAGGCGAACGTTACATCGAATACCACTTACGATGCAGACAGCGGTCATATCTTTGGAATGTGCGGAACGGTAAAAAGCGGCACTGCCAAAACAGGTATGACTTATGAGTTTGATTATGAGAGCGGTGAAATCCTCAATCAGTATTACATCAACAAGAATTATTACCGTGCAATTGAACTGAAAGCAAATTATGAGACAATGTCAGAAGCGATGCAGCAACCGGAGGATTATATCAAAGGAACGCTTCGCCCGCTGGCAGAAACCACTGCCAAAATCAAAGAGCCGACGCAGCAGCTGACAGAAGGACTGAATTTTAAGCTGACGGCAGGCATTCTGTTTGCAGAGATGCGGAACCGTCAGGTATCCCAGATTATTTTCAAAGGAGAGAACAAATCCTATGTTTATGATCAGTCATTCCTGAAGCTCAGAGAAGAAGACTATCTTCTGCGTACAGAGAGCATTCCGATCCCGCTTACAACAGTGGAAAAAGGAACCTATCAGATCTACTGTGTTTATCAGGATGGATATTATGATACGGCACAGACGATCACGATAAAATAAAGGCGGAGGGTTTTGCACATTGCCAAAAGCTCCTGGCCAGCCAGGGGTCACTTAAGCGAAAAATTTTTGCATGCCAAACATAAAAGACAGAGCACATGACATATTCTTATGCCACTATGCCTCTGCCTTTTTTGGTTTATTATTAATTTGTGACATTCCGCTTAGGCGACCCCGGGCAGGCCTGGAGCATTTGAAAATGTGCAAAGCAAAAGTATTTATGGAAGATAGTGGCGTTCTGTATTCATAACACAGTTTCTATAACCTTCCTTTGTACATTTACAAAACCTCCGCCGTAACTTGATGAGAAAAATTGATTGATAAGAAGAAAAATATTGACACAAAAAAACAGTAATGCTAGGATGATACAGTTAGAAATAGCTAACATTAATTTGCTTGAACGAATAAAGAAAGGGCAGGTAAATTTTATGAAAAAAAAGATCACAGCAATTTTGATGGTGATCCTGATCGGTATAATGGCTGCAGGATGCGGACAGCAGCAGAAAACAGAGCAGACAGAGGGCACAGAAGAATCAGCGAGCCAGGATATTTTTGCGATGGACACTTACATGTCTGTGACTGCATATGGGGCAGATGCAGAAAGTGCAGTTTCGGATGCAATTGCAGAGATTGAGCGATTGGATGCACTGCTTTCGACAGGAGAGACGGACAGTGAGATCTATAAGCTGAACCAGAATGGAGGAGGAAGCATTTCGGAAGATACTTCTTATCTTCTTGAGCGTGCACTTGAGATTTGGAAAAGTACGGATGGCTGTTTTGAGATCGGTATTTACCCACTGATGCAGGAATGGGGCTTTACAGACGGCAATTATAAAGTTCCGGATAAGGAAACACTGCAGAAACTACTGCCTCTGGCGGATTCTTCAAAAATTGATTTTAATGAGAAAGATCAGACCGTCAGCTTTGAACAGGATGGAATGGAGATTGATTTCGGAGGAATCGCAAAGGGCTATACTTCCGGAAGGATCATGGATATTTTCCGTGAACATGGCATCACAAGCGGAATGGTAAGCCTTGGCGGAAACGTACAGGTACTTGGAATCAAAACAGATGGAAGCAAATGGAGAGTTGCCGTTCAGAATCCAGAAGATACGGAAAATTATCTTGGTGTCCTTGAGACACAGGATCGTGCGGTGATCACGTCCGGCGGTTATGAACGCTATTTTGAACAGGACGGCAAGACCTATCAGCATATACTGGATCCGAAAACAGGATATCCGGCAGACAGTGGACTGACATCTGTGACGATCGTCAGTGCGGACGGAACGCTGGCAGATGGTCTGTCTACGTCACTTTTTGTGATGGGAAAAGAAAAAGCAGTGGCATACTGGCGGGCACACAGCGAAGAATTTGATGCGATTCTGGTAGAAAAAGACGGAACCGTATCGGTGACAGAGAACATTGCGGATCAGTTTACACCGGATGATGCGGTAAAAAAGACAGAAATCATAACAAAGCATTCAAGTCGAACGCACGTGAGACTTGGTGCGTGATTCTGGTCAGCGAAAGCTGACATATTCTTCTCAGAATCACTGCACATCCTCGCGGAGCGTTTATCTCAGTCGGAGATTATACTCCCACTGAGAAAGACTTGGAGTGTTATTACTCACTTGCAGAAGTGGGAGTCTTCTCGACTGAGATAAAAGACAAGAATCATAAGACTGGAGGAGCGGTAAGATGAACTGGAAAAAATTATCAGCGTTTGCACCGATGCTGGCGGTTATTGTACTGGCCGGATGCATGGGAAAAACATTAGCGGGATATACGCCGGCCACTTACGAAGCCAAAGCAGAAGAAATCACACTCCAGGAAGAAACAACACAAAGCACAGAAGAAAAAGGACAGCAAACGTCCAAAATAAAGAAAAAAACAAAGAAAGCCGCAAAAACAGAAAGCAAAAAGAAAGCGGCAAAAGGAAACTTTGATCTGGAAGATGGAACTTATATCGGGGAAGGTCAGGGATTTGGCGGAACGATTAAAGTTTCGGTCGTAATAAAAGACAAGACGATCACAGAAATCAATGTCGTGAGTGCCGAAGGAGAAGATGCGGCTTTCTTTGGAAGAGCGAAGGGCGTGATCGATAAGATCCTTTCCGGGCAGAAGACGGATGTGGATGTGGTATCCGGTGCGACCTATAGTTCCAGAGGCATTATAAGTGCCGTGAAAAATGCATTGACCGGAGAGAAGGATACCAGTACTTCACCGGCAGCGGGCGGCACAGGCGGGGCATCGGCAGCAGCCGGAAGTGGAAAGATCACGCAGGTGGCGGAAGACAAAGATCAGACCTGCAAAGACGGCACTTACTATGGCACCGGAACCGGATTTGGCGGAACGGTGAAAGTAAAAGTTGTGATCAAAGATAACAAGATCAAAAGTATTGAGATCGTGGAACATCAGGACGGAAGCAGCTATATGCAGAAGGCATCCGCACTGATCAGCACGGTGATCGAAAAACAGAGCACCAACGTAGACGGCGTGTCCGGGGCAACTTACAGTTCGGCCGGTCTGATCGAGGCGATCCGAAATGCTGTAGATCAGGCAAAAACGACAAAGACAACCGGGGACAATAAGAAAGAAACCGAGAAAAAGAATAACGATACATCTGGAACTGTCACTCCACAGGTGACTGGAAAGTTTCCATATAAAGATGGTATCTACTATGGAACCGGGGAAGGATATATGGGAGATATCACCGTTGCAGTGGTCATCCAGAATAAGACAGTCACCTCAATCCTGGTGACAGAGACAGACGGAGACGGGGAAGAATTTGTCAAAAAGGCAAAAGCAGTGGCAGACCAGATTGTAAAAAAACAGAGTACCAGGAAAATAGATACCGTGTCGGGAGCAACTTACAGCTCGAAGGGAATCCTGGAAGCGATCAAAGATGCCCTGAATCATGCAAAAGAGGCAACTAACGGGAAAGAAACCGAAAAGCCGGCAGAAACCGAGACGCAGAAGCCAGCAGAAACCGAGAAACCCTCAGAAAGTGAATCTTCATCGGAGAGTGAAAAAGAAAGAGTGTATGCCGACGGAGATTATACCGCTTCGGCAACCTGCACTTCCTCTGGCGGAGGAGCGTTTGACGATTATACACTGACTGCGACCGTCACGATCAAAGATGACAAGATCACAGCGATCACAAACGTTGCCGGAAGCGGAGCAGGTTATGTGGCTGCAGATGCTCTTTATATAAAGAGGGCGGCAGAAGGCACAAGAAAAGCACAGGGAGTGGTAGCACAGGTTCTGGCAAAGAACAGCCTGGACGAGATCGATGTGGTATCCGGTGCGACCTGTTCATCCAATGCCCTTTTAGAAGCCTGCAGACAGGCACTTGAGAGTGCAAAGATCGTGCAACAAAGTGAGTAAAAAGTAAGGAAGATTCTGATGAAAAAATTCTGGATAAAAATGTGCAGCCTTGTGCTGCTACTGTTTCTGATCGGCGGTTACAATACCGTGCTTGCAATGCGGGAGCAGCGAGATGAGATCGCCAGGCTGACCGCAGAGCTGGAGGGCAGCAAGATGACCGTTTCAGCTTTAAAGGAACAGCAGGCAAAGAAAACAGAAAATACAGCGGCAGAGGCTTTAAAAGGTGCAGATGCCAAGAATACAGACGGAGGCTGGAAGGACGGCACTTACGAAGGGAAAGGGCAGGGATTTGGCGGCAAGGTCGTTGTGGAAGTGACGATCGAGAGCGGAGAAATCACGTGCATTGAAGTCAAAGAAGCACAAAAAGAGGACAGTGCATACCTTGAAATGGCAAAGGATATCATCGAGGATATCGTAGATGCACAGTCGGCGGACGTGGATACGATCAGCGGAGCGACCTTCAGTTCAACCGGAATCCGGGAAGCAGTTACACAGGCACTTGAAAAGGCGGAATAAGAAATGAACAAGAAACTTGACAGAAAAAAGCAAAAACAAGTACATCGCTATGTAAGAGCTATTATACAGCTGATCTTCTTTCTGCTGGTACCATCCGCTTTTACAGCTGCATTTTCCGGTGTAAAATATCTGTTTACGCAGATTGGCAAAGGAGATGCGATCGGCATGGCAAGTTTTGTCACAGCTCTGTGCGTCCTCTGCCTTTATACCATTCTGTTCGGTCGGTTTTTCTGCGGATTTGCCTGTGCATTCGGAAGTTTCGGAGATGCATTGCATGGTATTTATCTGTGGATCTGTAAAAAAATCAGGAAAAAACCGTACCGTATTTCAGAGAAGATCACAAAGTATTTATATTTGCTGAAATACATCGTGCTGGCTATGATCAGCCTGTTATGTTATGCAGGCGTTTATGCAAAAACAAAGGGCACCAGTCCGTGGGAAGTTTTTTCCATGATCCGTGCCGGAAACTTCAAACTTGGCGGATATGCCATCGGAATTGTACTGCTGACTATTCTGATGATCGGCATGTGTGTGCAGGAACGCTTTTTCTGCCGTTTTTTCTGTCCGATGGGTGCTGTCTTTTCCCTGCTTCCGGCACTACCGTTCCTGACACTGGCAAGAGACCGTGAAAACTGCATCAAAGGATGCAGGGCATGCACGAAAAACTGTCCGGCAGAACTGGGACTTCCAAAGAGCAGTTCGATCGAGACGCCGGGAGAATGTTTCCAGTGTCAGAAGTGTGTGGACATCTGCCCGAAAGGAAATATCCATACGAGAGTGCCGAAACTTCGCGGCAATGAAGTGTGGTTTACGGTTTTCAGAGCATTGCTGCTGCTTGGCGTGCTTTACCTGTTCCATCTGGCATAGGCAAAAGGGAGTAGCCTTCTTTTATGCCGGGCGGAACTATTTTTAAGGTTATTGGTTAGCAAATGCTAATTTTTAATAAAACAAACTAATTATTATTCGAGGAGGAATACTCATGAAAAAAAGAACCATCAACATGAAAAAGTCACTGGCAATCGCAGTCGCAGCAGCAATGATGCTCGGTATCTGCCCGACAGCAGCACCGGTCAATGCAGCAGATTCAGATTACAAATACGTTTATGCAAGTCTGGACTGGGCAGAGTACTGGCAGAATGAAAATGTTTATCTGGCAAGCGGAAGTACACTGAAATCTTCCTCCGAAGAAGCGGATGCCAGAGGAGAATATGATAAAGGTGCATTTGACGTTGTAACGCGTGCAACGAAAAACCACGGACTGCACCGCGGAAGTTTCCAGTGTGATGCTGTGATCCGTGATACCGATGGAAAAGCATATGAAATCTCTTACTGGACATCCGAAGAAGTGTCGGCAAAGGATGAAAATGGACAGGATACTACGAAAAAAGTTGTCTATGCAGTCCTGACAGACGGAAGCAAGATCCAGTTTGATAAAGGTACGATCACCTACACCGAAAACGGTGAGACAAAAACGGCAACCATGGAGGATTATGAAGTAAAAGGAATCAAATATGTACCGGTTGCAGTCAAAACAGAAGATTATGCAGATTTCTGCAAGAAATACAGCGTAACAGAAGATGCATCTGCAATCGAAGGCGGATATACGGAGAAAGCACTGAAAGCATATACAAAGACAGCAGAAGTAACTGCAGATACCAATGGTCTGAAAGTTGCAACAAAAAATGCAGACGGAACCTATTCTTTTGCGGCAAGAAAGACAGGAAGCAATTCCGGTATCAAAAATGAAGCACAGAAAACAGTCGATGAGACAAAGATTGTAAAGACGGTACGTTCCGCGGATGATGCTGAGACTTACGGTGCATTTATCCGTGTTGACCTGACAGGAGATGCTTATGGTGATCTGGGTGCAAATATGCAGACAGTTCGCTGGGACTACTATGGAAATGACAGCACTTACACAAACAAACTGGCAACCTACGGAACAAAATTTGCAGCAGACAACTGGATGCACAAATCCATGGGTGTTCAGCTTGGACTGACGAAATCCCTTCGCTGCCAGCTGCCGGAAGGAACCGACGGAACCGGATACTGGAAAGTAACTGTATATGCACTGGGATATCAGGATTATACCTTTGAAGTACAGGCAACATCTGAGAACATCGTATCTGACAATAAAGGTGATGAGAAAGTAGATACCACAGAACTGCAGAAAGTGGTAGACGAAGCAAAGAAACTGGTAAAAGCAGACTACACCGCTTCTAGCTGGGCATCTTTTGAGACAGAGCTGGCAGAAGCAGAAGATGAGCTGAAAACACCGCATACACAGGCAACAGTAAACGAAGCGATCGCTCATCTGCAGAATGCGATCAAAGATCTGGTAAAAGTACAGAAAGAAACCGAGACAAAGACACCGGAAACAAAAACAGATATCAACAATGATAAGAACAACCAGACACAGACTGCTTACAAAGCAAAAGTAAAACTGAACTCTGTCAAGAACACAAAAGGCAGAAAAGCAGTCCTGAAATGGAAAAAGGTTAAAAATGCAGATGGTTATGTTGTATACCGTGCAACAAAGAAAAACGGAAAATACGCAGCAGTAAAAACCATCAACAAAGGAAAGACGGTTACCTTTACCAACAAAAATCTGAAAAAAGGAAAAACATACTACTATAAAATCAAAGCTTACAAAAAAGTAAACGGCAAAAAAGCACTTGGTCAGTTTTCAGCAGTAAAGAGCGTTAAAATCAAAAAATAAGCGTAAGTTTTCAGATTTTTCGGGCGGGCACACTTGACAGGGTGTGCCTGCTTTTGTATAATAAAACAGCATGCGGTCATGGCGGAATTGGCAGACGCGCTGGTTTTAGGTGCCAGTGGGCAACCGTGTGAGTTCGAGTCTCACTGGCCGCATTCTTTACAGAAAAGAGACAATTTTTTCTATTCATCTGCTTGACAATTTCAGACAGTTGAGATATAGTAAATATATACAAAAAAGCTTTGGATTTTTTTAGAGTTTTCAGAAGCTTTACATATAAGTAGAGTAGATATCGTACGTAAAGTGTCGTTGGAGGGGGAGGCTTCCGACGAACGAAGGTTATACCGCGTTACGGTCTCGCTTCCGCTACTGCACAAAGAACCAGGATATTTTATCCTTTATTTTTGTGCGGCATTTTTTTACCCAAAAACAGCTAATTACCGCAAAAAGCGGTTAATAAAGAAAGGAGTAATGAACATCATGGGATTCAAATCAGACATTGAAATTGCACAGGAGACAACGATGGCTCCAATCACAGAAATTGCAGACAAAGCAGGTATTGACCGTAAATATCTGGAGCAGTACGGCAATTATAAAGCAAAAATTGACTACAATCTGTTAAGAGAAAAAGAAGGCGAAGACGGCAAGCTGATCCTGGTTACCGCAATCAACCCGACTCCGGCAGGAGAAGGAAAGACAACCACATCTGTAGGTCTGGCAGACGGAATGTCAAGACTTGGTAAAAAAGTTATGGTAGCTCTTCGTGAGCCGTCACTTGGACCTGTATTCGGTGTAAAAGGCGGAGCAGCCGGCGGCGGATATGCTCAGGTAGTTCCGATGGAAGATATCAACCTCCACTTCACAGGTGACTTCCATGCGATCGGTGCAGCAAACAACCTGCTGGCAGCCATGATCGACAACCACATTTTCCAGGGCAACGCACTGAACATTGACCCGAGAAAGATCACATGGAAGAGATGCGTGGATATGAACGACCGTCAGCTGAGAAACGTAGTAGACGGACTTGGCGGAAAGACAAACGGAATGCCAAGAGAAGATGGTTATGACATCACCGTTGCTTCTGAGATCATGGCAGTTCTGTGTCTGGCACGTGATATCACAGACCTGAAAGAAAGACTGTCTAAAATCATCATTGGCTATACATACGGAAAGATCGCAGAGCAGAAACCGGTTACCGCAGGTGACCTGAATGCACAGGGAGCTATGGCAGCTCTTCTGAAAGATGCACTGAAACCAAACCTGGTACAGACACTGGAGAAAACACCGGCAATCGTACACGGCGGTCCGTTCGCAAACATTGCTCATGGATGTAACTCCGTAACAGCAACCAAGATGTGTCTGAAACTGGCTGATTACACCATCACAGAAGCCGGATTCGGTGCTGACTTAGGTGCTGAGAAATTCCTGGATATCAAGTGCCGTATGGCAGGTCTGAAACCAAACGCAGTTGTTATCGTAGCAACCGTTCGTGCACTGAAATACAACGGCGGCGTTGCAAAAACAGACCTGAACAACGAAAATCTGGAAGCTCTGGAAAAAGGTATGCCAAACCTGCTGAAACATGTAAGCAATATCACAAACGTATACAAACTGCCTTGCGTTGTTGCAATCAATGCATTCCCGACCGATACAGAAGCAGAACTGAAACTGGTTGAAGAGAAATGTAAAGAACTGGGCGTAAATGTTGTTCTCTCTGAAGTATGGGCAAAAGGCGGCGAAGGCGGAATCGCTCTGGCAGAAGAAGTGATCCGTCTGTGTGATCAGCCAAACGACTTTACTTATGCATACGAACTGGAAGGTTCTATCGAAGATAAACTGAATGAGATCGTTCAGAAGATCTACGGCGGAAGCAGAGTTGTCCTGACAGCAAATGCAAAGAAACAGGCAAAACAGCTCGAAGATATGGGATTTGGCAACTGCCCGATCTGTATGGCAAAAACACAGTATAGCTTAACGGATGACCAGACAAAACTGGGTGCTCCGAAAGATTTTGAGATTACTGTTCGTAACCTGAAGATCTCCGCAGGTGCAGGATTCATCGTAGCACTGACCGGTGATATTATGACCATGCCTGGACTGCCGAAAGTTCCGGCGGCTGAGAGAATCGACGTAGATGAGACAGGAAAGATTTCCGGACTGTTCTGATCAAAACAAAATGATCGCAAAGGTCATATGCATTTTTTCATAAGACAGGGATGAAAGATTCCCAGCAAGCAGATGCCAGGGTTCAATG
Source organism: Ruminococcus sp. MCC718 (assembly GCF_018783905.1). NCBI lineage: Bacteria > Bacillati > Bacillota > Clostridia > Eubacteriales > Oscillospiraceae > Ruminococcus > Ruminococcus sp. MCC718. The sequence continues at coordinate 73,377 of NZ_WQNP01000041.1, read as the reverse complement.
GGTATACCAGCCTTTTGACTCTGGCATCTTTTTAATGTAAATATAAGAAGAAAAAGCGAGGTGCGTATATGTTTCGAGAAGAGTATCAGGCAGTTTGTGGTGCTGCAAAGAAAAAAGTGGAATTTCTGGAAAAGAATCCGCTTGGATATGTGGCAGCTGCTTTCCTGGCAGGAATGTTTGTCGGACTGGGCTGCGTGCTGATGGGCGTTGTGGGAGGATATTTCAATGCAGCGGGAAGTCCGGCAACGAAATTGCTGAACGGACTTGTTTTTGCAGTAGGATTAAATTTTGTGTTTATGGCAGGTGCGGAACTGTTTACCGGAAATAATTTTACAATGAGTGCAGCATCTATAAAAGGAGAAGTTTCCTGGGGGAAAACGATCAAAGTGTGGATCGTCTGCTATCTGGGAAATCTGCTCGGTTCTGTTGTGACAGCCGGAATCTTTATGATGACCGGACTGATGAACGGACAGGAAGTTGGAACGTTCTTGAGAAATGCGGCAGTGGCGAAAGTCTCCGCAGCTCCGATGGAGCTTTTTGCAAAAGCGATCTTCTGTAATATCTGTGTATGTCTTGCGGTGTGGTGCAGCATCAAAATGAAAACAGAGACTGGCAAGATCATGATGGCGATCTTGGGTGTGATGACCTTTGTTACCAGCGGATATGAGCACAGCGTTGCCAATATGACCTTTTTTACGATTGGTCTGTTAGATCCGGGTACAGCTATCACGATCGGGGGAGTGCTTTACAATCTTCTGATCGTCACAGCCGGCAATATGCTGGGCGGTATTCTGTTTGTGGCATTGCCATATTATCTGATCCAGAAAAAGGATTAAAATAACAGAAAATTCAAGTCGAACGCACGTGAGCAGGTAACCTTCCAAAAAGAAGATACCTGCTTTTTTGTTGTCAAAAAAATTTTCAAAATTCTTGCATAGTGTTTTTGTGAACCTGGAGTGTTTCAAAGTATGGCTTCAAATTCAAAAATACAGAAAAAATCGTAACAGACTTGTAAAAAAATGTAATATATGTTAAAGTAAACAAGGTTACGTCAACAGATGTAAGGAGGAAAATATGAGCAAGCAAAGAAAAAGAAAATACCTGCAGATTGTTGTAACATTTTTATGCATATGCATGCTGGGGGGCTTTTCTGGGAAACAGGTTCATGCTGAGACAGGCTATGCACTGATTCCGAAAGTAAAAGAAGCACAGACCGGATGGTTTGTAAAATACTGGAGCGGCTGGAAGTATATTTATGCAAACGGCAAGTGCCCGAAGAACAAATGGAAAAAGATCAACAATAAGATTTACTATTTTGATAAAAACGGTTATATGCAGACCGGCTGGAAGAAATATAAAAATTCCTGGTACTATCTTCGCAAGAGCGGCAAGAACAAAGGGGCACTCTGCACCGGATGGAAAACGATCTCCGGGAAACGGTATTTTCTGGCAAAAAAGACAGGTGCAAGAGTGACCGGATGGCATACGATCAAAAATACCCTTTACTATTTTAATAACAAAGGTGTCCTTCAGAAAGGAAAGACGGTAGGAGAGTATCAGCTGGATAAAATCACCGGTGCGGCCATCAAGATCGCGACCGAACCGGATACCTCCGAAGTGACGGACGAGAGCAACACCACAGGAGGCGATGCGGACAATACTGCCACGACTGTTGACAAACTGCATATCTTTGTCGGGGACTCCAGAACGGTAGGTTTAAGTAATGCAATGGGCTGTGTATCTTACGATAAACTTCTTCAGATCCGCACAGAAGAAAACCTGACAGAGTACTATCTGGCGGAAGTCGGCAGTGGTTATTCCTGGTACAGCACAAAAGCACTTCCGAAGCTGGTGAAAATGCTCAATGAGAATCCGGCAGCGACTGTGATTTTGAATCATGGTATCAATGATCTTGGAAATATTGATCAGTACATAGCCTCTTATCAGTGGCTGATCAGAGTGTATCCGAATACAAAATTTGTGATCATGTCCGTAAATCCAGTCAACAGAAAACTTTACAAAGGTTATGCAAAACCGGCCAATATTACGGTGTTTAATCAGAAAATGCAGGCGGCGTTTCCAAACAATTTTGTCAATACATATCAGTATCTGCAGTCGATGGGATTTAATACCGCAGACGGACTGCACTACGACAGTCTGACGTACATGAACCTTTATAATTATATGCAGCCGTACTTATAAGGCTGGCAATGGAGTACAGAATCGTTTCGTGGTAATTTCAGGTTCTGTACTTTTCTTTCTGTAAAAATGCCGGAAAACAGTTGGTTTCTGTGTTGACTGAACGATGGAAACTGTAGTATACTGGACAAGGATTGTTATTGTAACTATTCAAAAATAAAAAAGAGAATTTTGGTTCTCATATAATAGGAGAAATACTGCAAAATGCAGTATGACAGCTATTCACAGGAGGAGACACATATGGTACAGGCTATTGTAGGAGCAAACTGGGGCGATGAAGGTAAAGGTAAGATTACCGATATGCTGGCTGAAAAAGCAGACATCATCGTAAGATTTCAGGGAGGAGCAAATGCAGGTCATACGATCGTAAACAATTACGGAAAATTTGCACTGCATACACTTCCGTCAGGTGTATTTTACAGCCATACGACAAGCATCATTGGAAATGGTGTTGCTCTGGATATACCTGTTTTGATAAATGAATTAAACAGCATCGTAGAACGTGGTGTTCCGATGCCGAAACTTCTGATCTCTGATCGTGCACAGATCGTAATGCCATATCATATTTTATTTGATAAATATGAGGAAGAACGTCTGGCAGGAAAATCATTCGGATCTACCAAATCAGGTATCGCACCATTTTATTCAGATAAATACGCAAAAATCGGTTTCCAGGTAAATGAGCTTTTTGATGAAGAAAGACTGCTTGGAAAATTAAAAGACGTATGTGAAAAGAAAAACGTCATGTTAGAGCATCTCTATCACAAACCACTGCTGGTTCCGGAAGAGATTCTGGAAACACTGAAGGAATATCGCGAAATGGTAAAACCATTTGTATGCAATACTTCCCTGTATCTGTGGAATGCACTGAAAGAAGGCAAAACGGTTCTTCTGGAAGGACAGCTGGGAACACTGAAAGATCCGGATCACGGAATCTACCCGATGGTTACCTCCTCTTCCACACTGGCAGCTTATGGTGCAATCGGTGCAGGACTGCCGCCGTATGAGATCACCAAGATCGTGACGGTATGCAAAGCTTACTCAAGTGCAGTAGGAGCAGGTGCGTTCGTAAGTGAGATCTTTGGAGAAGAAGCAGATGAGCTGAGAAAACGCGGTGGAGACGGCGGAGAGTTCGGAGCAACCACAGGTCGTCCTCGCCGTATGGGATGGTTTGACTGTGTGGCTTCCAAATATGGATGCCGTATGCAGGGAGCTACGGATGTAGCATTTACCGTTCTGGATGTTCTGGGATACCTGGATGAGATTCCGGTTTGCACAGGTTATGAGATCGACGGAGAAGTTACCACCGATTTCCCGACTACCGCACAGCTGGAAAAAGCAAAACCGGTTCTGGAGAAACTGCCAGGCTGGAAGAGCGATATCCGCGGAATCCGCAAATACGAAGATCTGCCGGAGAACTGCAAGAAATACATCGAGTTCGTAGAAGAACACATCGGATTCCCGATCACCATGGTATCTAACGGACCAGGAAGAGATGATATCATCTATCGCGAGAGTAAACTCTCCAAATAAAAAGTTGTCGGTGGTTTCCTGGCAGGTGTAAAGAATTGAAATGCCGAGTGTTTTAAAAGACTGTTTGCAAAAGAATAGTAGTGCATGTGCAAATGAACGAATTCCCCGAAGGGCACGTAAAAGTGCCTTCTTGGGAATTC
>NZ_WQNP01000041.1:24373-69323 GCF_018783905.1 Ruminococcus sp. MCC718 | reverse complement strand
ACGCAAACAGGTTTTAGAACCAAAGCCTTCCGCATCAACTTTCTTGTGTACAAAACAAAAAAGACAGAGGCACAGTGACGAAAATTTACTACCGTTACAGTGTCTCTGTTTTTTCGTGTTTTGTAATTTGGCCTGAAAGGACTGTTCCGCTTAAGCACCCCCCCGGCAAGCCAGGAGCTTTTAGCAATGTGCAGACGAACTGTATTGTAAAACATGGTGTGTAAAATAATACAGCCATGATGAATTCGAAAACAAATCGCTCTTGAGCCTCGAAGAGGCGAGTTTAGGCGAAGGGCGGCTAACAGGCGAGCGAACCGAACAGGAAACGCAGCGTGTCAGGAGATTGTTTTCGAATCATCATGGCGTTATATATTTTATAAAATCATTTCTATGGCGTTCATTTTCACATTTACACAAACCTCCGCCACAACTTTTTATTTGTTGCACAGCACATTCAGCTGTTTTTGTGCCTTGAAATAGTCTTGAAACAAAATCGTCTTCATCCCAAGTTTCTTTGCGGCATCGATGTTTGCCGCATTGTCATCGATAAACACACATTCTTCCGGCTTTAAGTGATATTTCTCAAACAGGCTCTGGTAGATCACTGGGTCTGGTTTCAGGCATTTTACTTCATAGGACATCACGCCGCCGTCCATCAGGTCGCAAAAATTAAGGTCTTTTCTGGTATACTGGCAGGTGAAATCACCATAGTTGGAAAGATAATAGACCTGATAACCCTGCTGCTTCAGAGAAGAAATCCAGTGTCTTGTATAAGGAAAACGTGTGATGCAGTCACCGAAGTGAGCAAATACCAGTCGGATATCATCTGCATATGCAGGACAGGAATCGACAAAAATCTGCTCGATCTCTTCGTAGGAAAGGCGGCCTTCATCGACCAGATTCCAGTTTGAACTTAAAAACATGGACTTAGCGATTGCAGTGGTTTCTTCTTCTGGAAATTGAAAAGAAGCCAGATAGTCTTCCCAGTCAAAACGAACCAGAACTTTTCCGATATCAAAAACAATATTTTTAATCATAAGTAAATCCTTCTTTCTGAAATTAAATTGAACACGCATGTGACCTGATCAGAAGTGCATGCCAAGTCTCACATGCGTTCGACTTGAACTGACAGAATCACGGTACATCATTGCACTTTATTTTAAGGTAGACAGAGGCGATTGTCAAATTGTTCAGGCTGGATATATGCATAATGGCAGAATATCTTACAAATGTTTGCGTTCTCTTAAGAAATACTTTATAACTTTTCCATTGCTTTTTCACAAATGCTTGTTAAAATATATTATGACAGAAGGGATGGAAGGCATAAACATGCACAATCCCGTAAATGTTCGATTTCATATCGGAGAGGAAAACAGAGGGTTCAGCAACTGAAAGAAGGGGAATCATTTATGCAGTACACAATGTATTATGAAGAGCAGCAGAAGATTGATTACGACGAGTATGGAAGATTGAAACAGCAGCTGCTTCAAAAAGAAGAAAATCAGAAATTTGAAAAATATACACTGCGAAAACTCAAATTCAGAGGGGATGTGTCAAACGAAGCAGTGCCGCACTATTATCTGTGCGTGAAGAATCAGGATGAAGATGCAATTTATCTGGAAAAGAAATACATGCAGATGCATATCTGGCACCGTGCGTGTGCAAAACTGAGCCGCACAGACTGTGACCGGATTTTAAGAGGCGATATTGAATGGATGAAAGACAGTAAGGAAGCCCTGTTTCAGGACTTTTATCTGCAGGCAACTCTGAACCATTTAAGTCCGGGAAATGTGATTGAATATCAGAAAGAAAGACTGAAATGCAAAGAAGGTTATGTGGCCTTTGTTAAAAAAGTCAGATGTGTGGTCGGCGGATGGGGTAACCTGTTCTGGCCGGAAGCTATGACCATCCAGTGTTTGGAAGAAAATAAAGTTCTGACAGTTTACAAAAAGAGAGTCAATCTTCCGAATACGATCTGGGAGATGATGCAGGGAACGGCGATCCTTTCCGAAGATATGGCATTTGCCTTTTAAAAAAGAAAACACTGCAGAAAGATGAAACAATTCTGCAGTGTTTTTTTATTTTTCACTGTCATCTTTATGGCTGAGTCTGTAAAGAAGAATGCAGGCATAAGAGACGACCGGGATGATAAATGTGCATGCGAAAGATGCACCAAATAATCCATGTGCCAGATCGCTGTCCATAAGTGAAAATAGAAAAGTAAGCAGATACAGAGCGATCAGGATCACAGCACCCGCAAGTGCAAAGATGCGTTTTGCTTTTTTCATAAAAATCCTTTCCTGTTATTACTCTTTTGCTTCCGGCAGAGGAGAATAAATATTCTTTTCGGTTCGAAGGACATAGTGTGTACGGGTCTGACGTACGCCGCCCTGATCTTTGATCCAGTGGTGGATCTGCTCCAGATGTTCGGAAGACTGACATGCGATTTTCAGTAAATAATCAAATTCTCCGGTGAGGTAATAACAGGAGATGATATTTGGATTCTTTTTGATGTTTTCAATGAAAAGTTCGTTGTATCTTGGATGTTCAAGGCTGATCTCCATCAGTGCAGTGACATCATTTCCGGTTTTCTTTTCATCCGTGATCACAGTATAAGATTCAATAACACCGGAAGATTCCATTTTGCGGATACGGTCGATCACGGTGGATACGGACAAATGTATCTCCTTACTGATATCGGAAGCAGACTGTCTTGCATTTTCTTTCAGTTTCATTAAAATCTGCTGATCTAAATAGTCCACGATAGATGGACCTCCTTTCGTAAAAATTGATATAGCTGGTAAAGAACATTATCGTACTTTTTGGACAATTTGTCAAAGAATTTTGTGATTATGTTGTATAAAAAACAAAAAAAGGTTCATACTACGAGTATACCAAAGAGAAATATAATACTTATCCTCCCCTGATCTCCCGCGGACGACACAAAGAGGTGCGGCTGCGGGGGATTTTTTGCGGTCTCTTGCTTTACAAAAAAGCCAAAGTATTATATAATACAGGACATGGGGTTTCTGCGAAAAAGACAGAGCCTGCCGAATGACGGGATAGATATTCCGATAATTTACAACAAAAATAAAGGATGGTAAGCATATGGGATTATTACAGCAGTGGAGAGACACAGCGTACTCTCAGCAGACAGATAAAAAGGTACTTCAGAAATTCTGGACGGATTATTTTATGATAGAAAAAGGAATTTATGAAAAGCTGCTCTCAGAGCCGGATGTAAAAGTAAAAGGCACAGTCAAAGAGCTGGCAGCAAAATATGAGATCCCGGTTATGACCATGGTTGGATTCCTGGATGGTATCGATGAGAGTCTGATCGTTCCGAACCCGATCGAAGAGATGGACGAGGATACCGAAGTAAACCTGATCTTTGACAAGGAAAAACTGTACAAAAACATGGTAGATGCAAAAGCAGACTGGCTGTACGGTCTGCCGATGTGGGACAATATCTTTGACGAAGATAAAAAGAAAGCACTTTACCGTGAAGCAAAGAAAGCAAATACGGTTATCAAAGGCAAAAAAGTAGGCAGAAACGATCCGTGTCCATGCGGAAGTGGAAAGAAATATAAATTCTGCTGCGGAAAGAATGCATAAATAAAGAGAGCGGAGCTGCGGTGGCCTGGACACAGGCTGCTGCGGCTCATTTTATCTTGTCAGACTCAAGCTCCGACTAAAACGGAGTGCAGACTGTACGGCGATTCTGTCGGGTAAATGTGGGCAAAATTTCTGTATGTGGATCATGCTATAAAAGGAGGGTGAGTGGAATATGGAACTGATTTTAGGAATTTTGGGGCTTTTGTGTGCCCTGTATTTTGCTTTGCTGGTTTCCATCGGGATGGATTTTTCATGGATCTGGCTTGTGGGAGCGGTACTTTTCTGGGGGATCGCAGCCGTGCACAAGTATACTGTTCTTCATTCGATCGTGATCGCAAAAGGACTGAAAATCGCAGTGATCGCAGTTTTTGCGGTCGGGCTTCTGATATTTATGATCGCAGAAGGGTGTATCGTCAGCCGGATGTCCGCAGAACCGAAGGAGAATCTGGATTATATGATCGTTCTCGGGGCACAGGTGCATGGAGAAAGACCGAGCAGAGCACTGAAGCTGCGTCTGGAGAAGGCGACACAGGAGTGGGAACGCTGCGGAAAGCCGATCCTGCTTTTGTCCGGCGGACAGGGAGACGGCGAGAGCATTACGGAAGCAGAGTGTATGAAGCGATTTTTGGTGGAAAAGGGTATTCCAGAGGATAAAATGATACTGGAAGACGAGTCTGTCAGTACGATGGAAAATCTGCAGTTCTGTGCACGACTGTCGGACTGCAAAGAAAAGAAGACCGGGATCGTCAGCAACAATTTTCATGTTTATCGTGCCCTGAAACTTGCGAAAAAGCAGGGCTATCAGGATGTCTGCGGCGTGGCGGCGGGCTCGGACTGGCGGTATCAGATCCATTACATGGTGCGGGAAGCCTTTGCACTGGTCAAAGAAAAGATCAAAGGAAACATTTGATGAGAGGTGTGAACTATGATAGACAAAGAGAGGATTACCAGACAGTTTGTAAAACTGGTTTCCATCGATGCTCCTTCTTACAGAGAAAGAGAGATGGCAGATTATCTGACAAAAGAACTGGAAGAGCTGGGCTTTTCGGTGGAAGAGGATGATGCATGGAAGGTTTATGACGGCAACTGCGGAAATCTCTATGCACACCGTCCGGGCAGCGGCAGTCCGCTGCTGCTTGGCATGCATATGGATACGGTGGAGCCGGCAAAAGGCAAAAAAGCAGTTGTGCATCCGGACGGAAGGATTACAAGCGACGGCACAACGGTGCTCGGAGCAGATGATATGTCCGGTGTGGCAGCAGTTTTAGAAGCACTGCATCATTTAAAAGAAGAAAACAGACCGACCAGAGAGTTAGAGATTCTGCTCAGTATCGGAGAGGAAAAGCACGTAAAGGGAGCCAAAGTGTTTGATTTTTCAAAAATACAGGCAGAAAAATCGATCGTGCTTGATATGAGCGGCGAGATCGGTACGGCAGCAGTGCAGGCTCCGAGTCAGATCGCATTTACGGTAAAAGTACGTGGAAAAGCATCACATGCCGGATTTGCACCGCAGGACGGCGTGCATGCGATCCGGATCGCAGCGACGGCAATCGCAGAGATGGCGATAGGCAGGATCGGAGATGATACAACCGTCAATGTCGGACAGATCGAAGGCGGCCGTGCCAGCAATATTGTCCCGGATTACTGTGAGGTATCCGGTGAGCTTCGCAGTTTTTCGCATAAAAAAGCACTGGAAGAACTTGCAAAGGTGGAGCAGATTTTTGCGAAAGAAGCAGAAAAACGCGGCGGCAGTATCGAATTTATCCGGGATATCTGCTATCAGGCCTATAAAACGGACGAAAAAGAAAGTGTTGTAAAAGAATTTCAGAAGGCATGTACGGCGTGCGGCATCAAGAGCAGCCTGATCGCGACCTTTGGTGGCAGTGACCAGAACAAAATGTCTGAGCATGGCATCCCGGGGATCGTCATGGCATCGGCGATGCATCAGGTACATTCCTGCCAGGAATATACCGAAGTGTCCGAAATGGCACAGGTGGCAGGGATTGTCAGCGAACTGCTGCAAATGAAAGAGTAAAACTTAACATTCTTAATATTCTCATAAGTCCCTTGTATTCGCATGGGACTTATATTATACTCCGAGTGTATGGAAAGTACTAGTACACTATAATACATCAGATGTGCACAGAAAAATATGTCATGCGATGCATGGCGTGCACCTCGCAGCAAGAATGCCAGAGGCATTCTTGAATATGAAAAGAAAGCAGGGATGATTTCATGATCGTGATTGACAGTCAGAGCAGACAGCCAATCTATGAGCAGATCGTAGAACATGTAGAGAGTCTGATCGCAGCGGGCGTGATGAGCCAGGGGGAGCAGCTTCCATCTGTGCGGGCACTGGCGGTGGAGCTTTCTATCAATCCGAATACCATCCAGAAAGCATACGCGATTCTGGAAGAACATGGAGCAATTTATCCGGTGAAGGGAAAAGGAAATTTTGTCTCGGAAAAAGATAAGGTGACGGATCGGATGAAGGGACAGTGCTTCGGGCGGCTGAAAGAAACCGTGAATCAGGCGAAAAAACTTGGAATCAATGAGGAGGAGTTTTCAATAAAGGTCAGAACGTATTACAGGGAGGGAAAACATGATTGAAGTAACGGGTGTAAACAAAATGTTTGGTGAGATCAAAGCACTGGACAACATTGTGGCAACCATTCAGGAAGGCAGCATTTTCGGGCTGATCGGGACAAATGGAGCCGGTAAGAGCACACTTCTGCGTGTGATCAGCGGAGTTTTGAAGCCGGATACCGGCATGGCACTGATCGACGGGGAGAATGTCTATGAAAATCCACAGGCGAAAGCGAAGATTTTCTTTCTTCCGGACAATGCCTATTTTTTTCAGAATGCAACGGCAAAAACGATGGCAGAATATTATCAGGTGATCTATCCGCAGTTTGATATGGAACGCTTTCGGGAGATGGTCTCCGGATTTGGACTGGAATTTACAAGGAAGCTGTCCACGTTTTCCAAAGGCATGAAACGGCAGGTGGCACTTCTTCTTGGCGTCTGTGCCGGAACAAAATATCTGATATGTGACGAAAGTTTTGACGGACTGGATCCGGTTGTACGTCAGGCAGTGAAGAGCATTTTTGCATCTGAAATCATGAAACGGGACTTTACACCGATCATCGCATCGCACAATCTGCGTGAGCTGGAAGATATCTGTGACCATGTAGGGCTGCTGTACAAAGGAGGCATTCTGCTGTCGAAAGAACTGGAAGAAATGAAATATCACATCCATAAAGTGCAGTGCGTATTTCAAAATGCCGGGGACGAAGAGGAAATCCTTGCAAAACTGGAAGTGCTGCAGCATGAAAAACGCGGCTCTGTTATGAGCATTGTGGCACGAGGAACAAAGCAGGAGATTCTGATGACCATTCAGGAGAAAAACCCGCTTCTGGCGGAGATTCTTCCTCTGACTCTGGAAGAAATATTTATCAGCGAAACGGAGGTGGCCGGTTATGACATCAAAAATTTCATTTCTTAAACTGATGCAGGAAGATGCCAAGAGAAGAAATTGGATGCTGGTATTTTTAAGTGTGCTTTTCTTCGTGTGCTATCCGGTGTTGATGATGATCGGGCTGGATGCACAGACAACGGTAAATGATATCTGGAGAAATCGTGTGGCGGTCGATCTTCTGGCACCAGGAAACATTGCCATGGCACTGGTTGTAACGGCAGCAGCGGCTATGATCGCAGCAGCGGAATTTTCTTATGTACACAGCAAAGAGAAGATGGATTTGTATTACAGTATCCCGGTTCGCAGAAAGAAGCTCTTTCTGAGTGGATATATGACAGGATTTTTGATGTTTGTCGGGATTTTTCTGGTGTGTGAGATCCTTGCCATGCTGGTTGCGGCTACAAAAGGGGTATCACTTTCTCTGTTATTTTTGCCGTTTCTGAAAGGAAGCGTGCTGCATATCATAGAATTTCTGCTGATCTACAGTGCAGCTGCTTTTGCGATGCTTTTTACCGGCAATACACTGATTGCTGTCTTTGGTATGGCAGTGATCGCCGGTTATGGTCCGGCGGTGACTATGATCGCCCAGGCTTATATTGAAACCGGATTCTACACTGCATTAAAAGCAATCCAGCTCTGGAAAATTGCATATACGACACCAATCGGGATTATGATTTGGATAGAACAGGGGATTCAGCATGGAACGCCGTGGTTTGGAGCAGCATGCATGACACTTGGCGGCATTGTTGTATTCTTTTTGGCAGATCTCTGGATGTGTACGCACCACAGGGCAGAATGCGGCGGTATGGCACTGGCATTTCCGAAAACAGAGCAGATCCTGAAGATTTTGATGGTACTTCCGGGGGCACTGGCTATTGGTATTGTAGCATACGGTATGACCGGATCAAATCAGTATTCCTGGTTGTTCGGTGGATTCATTTTCGGCGTTCTGGTGCTTGGTATGTTGATGGAATTTGTTTACCACAGAGACGTAAAACTGGCCTTTGCCCATAAGATCGGAACCGGCATCACACTGGCGGCAGGGATTTTGCTGATCTGCAGTCTGGTGTTTGACTGGCCGGGATATAATCGCTGGATGCCGGCAAAAGAAGAGGTTAAAGCGATGTCTGTGTGCAGCAGAGGCGGTCTTGGTGCAGAAATTTATGGAAACCTCTATGTGATAGAAAATCAGATGCAAAGTCTTGAAACAATAAGTGATATTGAAAGCCACCTGGATCTGGAGCAGACAGAACAGTTTGATGTGATCTATGATCTGGTAGAAAAAGCACATGCAGAAGGAAACCGTGACTGCGGCGAAGATGGAAATGTGGATGAAGTGCTTGTAAAATTTGTCATGCAGAATGGAAAAGTAAAATATCGCCGCTATTTTATCCTGGATGATGTCTGGAATGCGGCAGAGGAAAAACTGTGGAAGCAGTCCTGGTATCAGCAGCTTTGCTATCCGATTCTTTCAAATGATCCGCAGTATGCAGAAGAGAAACTGACGGGCATCCGTCTTTCTTATCTCTATGAAGACGATGTTGTGGTGACCGGAGAAGATGCAAAAGAGCTTTACCGTATTTATAAAAAAGAGCTGACAGAAAAAACCGGACAGGAACTGAAAAATATTCCGGCTGCAGAAAATGATGCTTCTGCAGACAGCACAGATGTAGACGGATATACCCGTGATCTTTATTTTTCCTTTGAAGAAAGAACGAAGGACAAGACGATCACTTATCAGGAATATGGATATCCGCTTCGGAAAGATTTTGCCAGAACCTGGAAAAAAATACGGGAAATCCAGAAAAAGAACAGTGAACCGTTGTGAATAAAAAAGAAAAAACAGCAGATACTATCCGGGAAATTGTAAGAACCGTTTAGCGGGGAAACAATTTGTAAGATGCCAGGGTCAAAAGCCTGAAACCACGATGTGCTTGCACAGGAGTGGTTTTATGGCATCGTTTGATTTTAACAGCTTTGTAACCCAAAATCATAAAAGGAGGTAGTATCATGGCGATGTTAGTATGTTCAGCACAAAAATGTGTATACAACGACGGGATGTACTGCAGCAAAGGTGATATCAAAGTAGGCGGAGAAAATGCGACCAGAGTGCAGGAGACCTGCTGTACGGATTTTACCGAACGAACCACGCAGGGAGCGAAAAGTTCCATGGGCAGTGCTTCGCAGAAAATCGATGTTGCATGTGAAGCCTGTCACTGTGTATACAATGATGAACACAAATGTACGGCAGATCAGATCGGTATTGTAGGAGCCGGGGCATGTACCTGCGAGCAGACAGAATGTGGAACATTTAAATGTAACTGCGGAAAATAAAAAAAGGGGTTGACACCTGCCGGTAAGTATGGTAATCTATTCAAGGTTATTGAGAAAACAAAGCAGAGTGTCCACTCTCACCGTAGCACAAAAGGTGACTATCGGTTAATAAAGTTCAGAAACAGAGAGATTTGTTTCAGGGAAAACGATTATTAGGTGGACAGTTATGCTGTCCACCTTTTTCTGGTCTATGAGGGAGCAAAGGTGGTACACGCATTAATGGAGGTGCAAAACTATTAGCGAGTTAATGATTAATGAACAGATCAGAGACAGAGAAATACGTCTGATCGGCGAAGATGGACAGCAGCTTGGAATTATGTCATCCAGAGAAGCTATGAAGATCGCAAGAGAGGCGGAACTGGATCTGGTAAAGATTGCGCCGCAGGCGAAACCACCGGTATGCAAAATCATTGATTATGGAAAATACCGTTACGAGCTGGCAAGAAAAGAAAAAGAAGCAAAGAAAAAACAGAAGACGATAGAAGTAAAAGAAGTTCGTCTTTCCCCGAATATCGACAGCAACGATCTGAATACCAAGATTGCTTCAGCCAGAAAGTTTATTGAAAAAGGTAATAAAGTAAAAGTAACACTCAGATTCAGAGGGCGTGAGATGGCTCACGTACAGTCAAGCAGACATATCCTGGATGAGTTCGCAAAAGCACTGGAAGATATCGCACTCGTAGATAAGCCGGCCAAGATGGAAGGCAGGAGCATGGCGATGTTTTTAACCGAAAAACGTTCCTAAGAACGCAGGGTTAAAATAGAACGGCCAAAACCGGAAGGTTACAGCCGATGAATAGAATTTATACAAGGAGGAAAACGTAAAATGCCAAAAATTAAAACAAGCAGAGCAGCTGCAAAACGTTTCAAAAAGACAGGTGCAGGAAAACTGAAAAGAAATAAAGCTTATAAGAGCCATATCTTAACAAAGAAATCCACAAAGAGAAAGAGAAATCTGAGAAAAGCAATCATCACAGATGCTACAAATTTCAAGAACATGAAGAAGATTTTACCTTATTTATAAGAATAAGCGAAGGAGGAAATAAGACATGGCAAGAATTAAAGGCGGCATGAACGCTAGAAAGAAACATAACAGAGTACTGAAACTGGCAAAAGGTTACAGAGGTGCTCGTTCCAAACAGTATAGAGTTGCAAAACAGTCTGTAATGAGAGCACTGACAAGTGCTTATGCAGGAAGAAAACAGAAAAAACGTCAGTTCAGACAGCTGTGGATCGCTCGTATCAACGCAGCAGCAAGAATCAATGGTCTGTCTTACAGCAAATTTATGTATGGACTGAAACTGGCAGGTGTTGAAATGAACCGCAAGATCCTGGCAGACATGGCAGTTAATGATGCAGAAGGATTTGCAACACTGGCAGAGCTGGCAAAATCTAAACTGGCATAATACCGGGAAAGCAGCTGTTTGCACAGCAAATGTGAGAGGTAATAAGATGGAAGAGGAGCTTGAAAAAGCTTTTCTTCTATTTTTTTGTTTATACCGGGGAGAAGTCTGAGACTAATGTATAGAAAAAAAGAACTCGCAGTCTGCTCTGTGAGCTCTTTTAAACAGAAAATAAAAAGTGCGGAAGGCGGGACTTGAACCCGCACGGTATTGCTACCACAGGCACCTGAAGCCTGCGCGTCTGCCAATTCCGCCACTTCCGCGTATTGTTTCTGTGAAGCTGACTCGCAACTCACAACGCATATATTACTACATGGATTGACGTTTGTCAACACTTTTTTTGAAAAAATTAAAAATATTATGAACCATTTATGATAATATCCTGATATACCACAAAGGAAAATGTCCCAATGTAGTATAATGCTTCCATAAACAGATGGAGGTAACGATTGTCAGAAAGGTAAAATTATCAATGGTGAACAAAAGAAATATCAGGGGGATAATCGGGTTGCCAAAAGAAACAGAAAATTCTATAATAGTGGTGTCAAAATAAAAACCACGACATCAGGATCTGCCGGTACGGAAAGTGACGGCGCTATCCGAAGTGAAAAAGACAGACGACAGGAGGGAGAATGAGAAATGATCGTGATTGTTTGCACAGAAGACAGAGGTGGCATGCTTTTTAACAACAGAAGGGTATCAAAAGACCGGACGGTGATCCAAAAGATCCTGGAGCTGTCAGAAGGAAAGAAGCTCTGGATACATCCGTTTTCTGAAAAACTTTTTGAGCAGGAACATCCGGAAAACTGTTGCGTGGATGAAAATTTTCTGGAAAAAGCAGGAGAAGGAGATATCTGTTTTGTTGAAAATCAGTCACTGAAGGGAACGGAGGGGCGGATTGAAAAACTGATCGTGTTTGGATGGAACCGGGCGTATCCGTTTGACTTTAAACTGGATCTGGATCTGGAACAGATGGAAAAAACGGCGGAAGAGGAATTTGCTGGATATTCTCACGAAAAGATCACACGCTTACAGTACAGGAAGAAAGAACGTGCATGAGAAAGAATTGTTGAAGAAGAGGGTAGAGAGGTTCTTGGAGAAAGAGCGTGCATAAAGAGTAAGCGTTACAGAAGTAAAAAAGAAAGGCTTGAAAAAGATGAAAGACAACAGAAAGAAAAGAAAAAGATTTCTTCCCATTTGGTTTTTGCTGATTGCATTGCTGATCGGAGGCTGCGGATCGGAAACGGAGAGCCGGCAGACAGATGCCATAATGCAGCAGACGCTGACGGAAACAGCAGATACGCTGGAAGAAACACAGGAGCAAAGAGCAGTCGTTGCTTCGGATGAAACAGAAAGTGCCGCAAAAACGCAGGATGAGATAACGGACTATGCGACGGAAAAAAGTTCAGTGCTTACCATGGAGGAGATCCCGGCCTTTGCGGATGCACCGTATGTGGTGATCGATGATAATGAACCGGATTTTCAGGAAAGTGATTATTCGGAAACATCGTATGAATATTACAGTGATTTGGATGAACTGGGCAGATGCGGTGTGGCAGTTTCAAATATCGGAAAAGATCTGATGCCAACGAAAAAACGCGGTTCGATCGGAAAAGTAAAACCGAGCGGCTGGCATACAGTAAAATACGATTTTGTAGACGGCAAATATCTTTATAATCGCTGCCATTTGATCGGCTATCAGCTGACAGCGGAAAATGCCAACGAAAAGAATCTGATCACCGGTACGAGATACATGAATGTGGACGGGATGCTGCCGTTTGAAAATATGGTGGCTGATTACATCAAAGAAACAGGCAACCATGTTCTGTATCGCGTGACACCGATCTATACAGGAGACAACCTGGTGGCGGACGGCGTGGAGATGGAAGCGAGGTCAGTAGAAGATGATGGCGACGGTATCTGTTATCATGTATTTGTGTACAACGAACAGCCGGGTGTTGCGATCGACCATGCGACAGGAGAAAGTCATCTGGCAGAAGATGCTGAAGTTTATGCAAGTCAGGCAGAGTCGGGTGATGAACGTGCAGAAGAAATTCAGACGGAAGCACCGGCAGAACAGACACAGGTTCAGGAACAGACTGCAGCGGCGAGCGAGTATATCCTTAATACCAATACGATGAAATTTCATCGTCCAAGCTGTTCCAGCGTGAATCAGATGAGTGACAGTAACAAGTGGGTCTACGACGGAACCAGAGAAGAAGTGCTGAATATGGGATACGAGCCGTGTAAACGGTGCAATCCATAAAAGTATATCCGATGTGAGGTGCCTTCCATTTTGCCAGGTGCCAGGGGAACACAAAATCGTTGCAAAAATATGAAAAATAGAAAAAATTAAAAAAATTTCAAAAAAGGGGTTGACGAAAGGAGGGTAAGGTGCTATACTCTCCAGTGTCAAGCAGTTGTGGCGGAATTGGCATACGCGCTAGACTAAGGATCTAGTCTGGGATAACTGGGTACGGGTTCAAGTCCCGTCAACTGCATAAGAGAGTTCGATAGAAATCGAACTCTCTTTTCTTTTTGACGAGAGAAATAATGTAAAGAGAAAGTGCATTCGTGATTCTGTCAGGTAAATATCAGAAAAAAGAAAACGGTCTTTTATATCAGATACCTGAATGGATATAGGATCAAACACAGTAAGTTGTCTGAATCGTAGGAAAAATACAAAAAATATAAAAAAATCAAAAAATACTGTTGACAACCACAGAAACCTGTGGTATAAATATAGCTGTGATGCGGAAGTGGCGGAATTGGCAGACGCGCAGGCTTCAGGTGCCTGTGGTAGCAATACCGTGCGGGTTCAAGTCCCGCCTTCCGCACTTTTTTTATCTTAGTCGGAGAAGACTCTCGCTTATAGAAGCGGGGGTCTTTTTTGCTATCAAGCAAAAGGTAGAGTCTTGCAAAGATAATCCCGGGATGATATACTGAATAAATGATTAAAGAAAATCTGCAAAACAGTAGGATTTAAAAACAAATGCCATGTACAGGAGGAGTAGACATATGAAAAAACTGGAAGAATATGTAAGAAGTATACCTGATTTCCCGGAGCCTGGGATTATTTTCCGTGATATCACAACGATTTTGCAGGATCCGGACGGACTGCATCTGGCAATCCAGTCCATGCAGGACAAGCTGAAAGATACCGAGTTTGATGTCGTTGTCGGCACAGAGTCCAGAGGGTTTATTTTTGGTGTACCGATTGCATATAACCTGCACAAGGCATTTGTACCGGTTCGAAAGAAAGGCAAGCTGCCATGTGAAACGGTCAGCATGGAATATGACCTGGAATACGGAAGTGCTGTGATTGAAATGCATAAGGATTCTATCAAACCGGGACAGAAAGTTGTGCTGGTAGATGACCTAGTTGCTACAGGCGGAACGATCGAAGCTGCGATCAAACTGGTTGAGGAACTCGGCGGAAAAGTTGTAAAGGTTGTTTTCCTTATGGAGCTGGCCGGATTAAAAGGCCGTGAGAGATTAAAAGGATATGAGGTAGAGTCTGTACTCTGCTATGATGGGAAATAAAAACAGTAGACAATAGATGGTTGCAGGGGCAGATTCAGAATCTGCTTTCTGCGGATTTCCGGAAAGAGGGTACTGGCTATGAGCGACGAAAAAAACAAAGTAGATACAACGACAGAAATAAAAAATTCAGAGATGAAAAAAGCGGAGATCAAAAAAGCCGATGCGAATGTAAAAACCATGGAGGATTTTACAAGTCCGGAGATCTTGTATGATGAACTGATCGCGAGCGTGAAGAAATATCATCCATCCACGGATATCAGCATGATTGAAAAAGCTTACAAGATTGCTTATGAGGCACATGAGGGTCAGAAGAGAAAATCCGGAGAACCATATATCATTCATCCGCTTTGCGTTGCGATCATTCTGGCAGATCTGGAGCTGGACAAAGAGACGATCGTTGCAGGACTGCTTCACGATGTGGTTGAGGACACGGTCATGACGACGGAGGAGATCACCAAAGAGTTCGGAGCAGAGGTCGCACTTCTGGTGGATGGCGTTACAAAACTGGGACAGCTGAGCTATTCTGCAGATAAGGTGGAAGTACAGGCGGAGAATCTGCGTAAGATGTTCCTTGCCATGGCAAAGGATATCCGTGTGATCCTGATCAAGCTTGCAGACCGGCTTCACAATATGCGTACGCTGAAATATATGAAGCCGGAAAAACAGAAAGAAAAAGCGAGAGAGACGATGGATATTTATGCTCCGCTTGCTCAGAGACTTGGTATTTCCAAGATCAAGGTAGAGCTGGATGACCTTTCGCTAAAATATCTGGAGCCGGAAGTTTATTATGACCTGGTAGAAAAGATCGCTCTGCGTAAAACAGAACGCCAGAAATTTGTGGACGGTATTGTCGCAGAAGTGCGTGCCCATATCGAAAAAGCGGGTATCAAAGCACAGATCGACGGCCGTGTCAAACATTTCTTCAGCATTTACAAAAAGATGGTAAACCAGGACAAAACGCTCGATCAGATCTATGATCTTTTTGCAGTGCGTATCATCGTAGATACGGTCAAAGACTGTTATGCGGCACTCGGTGTGATACATGAGATGTACAAACCGATTCCGGGACGTTTTAAAGATTATATTGCGATGCCGAAGCCGAACATGTATCAGTCTCTGCATACGACGCTGATCGGACCTGGCGGAAGACCGTTTGAGATACAGATCCGTACGTTTGAGATGCATCGTACCGCAGAATATGGTATTGCGGCACACTGGAAATACAAAGAAGCATCAAACAACGGAGGAACCGTCAATGTTTCCAAACAGGAAGAAGAGAAACTGAGCTGGCTGCGACAGATTCTGGAATGGCAGAAGGATATGTCGGACGGCAAAGAGTTTATGAGTCTCTTAAAGAGCGATCTGGATCTGTTTGCAGAAAGTGTCTACTGTTTCACACCGGCTGGTGACGTCAAGAATCTGCCAAATGGTTCCACACCGATCGATTTTGCATACAGCATCCACAGTGCGGTCGGAAACAAGATGATCGGTGCCAGGGCGAACGGCAAGCTGGTCAACATCGATTATGTGATCCAGAACGGGGACCGTATCGAGATCATCACTTCGCAGAATTCCAAAGGTCCGAGCCGTGACTGGCTGAAGATTGTAAAGAGTGCCCAGGCAAAGAACAAGATCAACCAGTGGTTCCGCAATGAATTAAAAGAAGACAATATCACCCGCGGTAAGGAACTGATGGCAGCTTACTGCAAGAGCCGTAGTATTACATTAAGCGACCTGATGAAACCGTCTTACATGGAGAGTGTGATGCGTAAGTATGGTTTTCGTGACTGGGATTCTGCACTGGCAGCGATCGGACATGGCGGTCTGAAAGAAGGACAGGTTGTTAACAAGCTTCTGGATGAGTACAACAAGCAGCACCAGAAGGAGATCACGGATGAGCATATCATGGAAGCTGCTGAGGGCAAAGAAAAGATGCGGATCGCCAAATCCGGGAACGGTATTGTCGTAAAAGGCATCCATGATGTGGCAGTGCGTTTCTCCAAATGCTGTTCACCGGTTCCGGGAGATGAGATCGTCGGATTTGTGACAAGGGGGCGCGGCATTTCCGTTCACAGGACAGACTGCGTAAATGTGATGAACCTTTCAGAGACAGACAGGGCAAGACTGATCGAGGCAGAATGGCAGAAATCTGAGCAGGATAAAAACGAACGTTACACCGTAGAGATCAAGATTTTCGGATACAACCGTACCGGACTTCTTGTGGATATTTCCAAGATTTTTACAGAACGGAAGATTGACCTGAGTTCTCTGAACTGCCGTGTGAACAAACAGGGCGTTGCCACGATCCTGCTTACCTTTGATGTACAGGGCAAAGAAGAGCTTGCAAGCCTGACTGCCAAGATCCGTCAGATCGAGAGTGTGATCGATATCCAGCGTACTTCAGGCTGATCAGAGGAGGCGTTTATGGGAAATATAAAAATAGAAAAGATGGTGCTTGGCATGGTGCAGACCAACACCTGGTTTGTGATAAATGAGAAAACAAAGGAACTGATCCTGATCGATCCGGCGGATGATGCCGGGCGGATCATCCGGAAGATTGAGGCGGATGGCCTGAAATTGCAGGGGATTCTGCTTACGCATGGTCATTTTGATCATATCGGTGCGGTGGATGATTTAAGAGCATATTTTAAAGGTGTACAGTGTTATGCCGGCGAGAAGGAAGAGGAAGTACTGGAAAATGGCAGTTACAATCTTTCTGCTTCCTGGGCTGCTGCTCTGTCGATCCGTGCAGACCGTCTGCTGAGAGATAAGGAAACTTTGACTCTTGCAGGGTTTAAGATCAAGGTGATCGAGACACCGGGGCATACAAAGGGCGGTGTCTGTTATTATCTGTCGGAAGAAGGAGTACTGTTTTCCGGGGATACACTGTTTCGCACCAGCGTCGGGAGAACGGATTTTCCGACCGGCAGCATGTCACAGATCGTGCGTTCCGTGCAGTATCTGACGGAGAACCTGCCGGGTGATACAGTCGTTTATCCGGGACACCAGGAAATAACGACGATTGCCTATGAACAAAGATTTAACCCGTATTTATCTTAGCGGGAGTGCGATCTCCGACTAAGATAAACGCTCCGCGAGGCACACATTGTCCGGTAGATCATGGCTTTGTGCCGACCGGAACGTTTGCAAATAAAAATGAAATGAGTAGAACAGATGATAGCAATACAGTTCCAAAAGAGAGATTTTGAGTATGATGTATACAATCTGGTGAAATCGTTTTATCCGGAAGAAGAGATCGTTTTGTCTGACGATGACAGTCCGGCAGCGGAATACGATGAAAAAATCTCTCTTTTTTACGGGAAAAATAAGATAAGCATCCGCATCGAGCGTGTAAGCGGTGACCGGAAACGTCAGGAAGAAGGCGTGTGGCTCACAGAAGAGATGCACGGGCGGAAAGAAAGAAAAAATCAGACAAAAATTTTGCTGTACCATATGCTGCAGAAAAGAACCGGACAGGAACTTCCGTGGGGAACACTGACCGGTGTGCGGCCGACGAAAATACCGATGGCACTGATCGATGCCGGACATTCTAACGTGGAGACGGCAAAGATCATGAGGGAGCAGTATCTGGTCAGCAGGGAAAAAACGGCACTGGCTGTTTCAATTGCCAACAGAGAACGTCATATCCTGGAGGATATTGACTATAAAAACGGATACAGCCTTTACATCGGGATTCCATTCTGCCCAACGATCTGTGCATACTGTTCGTTCAGTTCCAGTCCGTTAAAAGTGTGGAAAAATAAGGTCGATGATTATCTGGATGCACTTTGCCATGAAATCCGGGAAACGGCGAGTATGTGGGCCGGTCAGGTCCTGGATACGATCTATATCGGAGGAGGCACGCCGACCACGCTGGAGCCGCATCAGCTGGAGCGTTTATTGTCTGAAGTGGAAAAATGTTTTGATATCAGCCACATAAAAGAGTATACTGTGGAAGCGGGCAGACCGGACAGTATCACATGGGAGAAGCTGGCTGTGATCCGAAAGCATCCGGTGACCAGGATTTCCATCAATCCGCAGACGATGAACCAGAAGACGCTGGATATCATTGGAAGACGGCATACGGTGGAAGACATCCGAAAGGCATTTGCCGATGCCAGAGAGCTTGGGTTTGACAATATCAACATGGATCTGATCGTAGGACTTCCGGGAGAAGGCATCGAAGAGGTGGAGCACACCATGCAGGAGGTGTTATCTCTTGATCCGGACAGCATCACCGTACATTCTCTGGCCATCAAACGTGCGGCACGTCTCAACCTGTTTAAAGATGAATATAAAGAGATGACTTTCACAAACAATCAGAGGATCATGGAGATGACGGAGCAGTATGCGGCAAAAGCCGGTATGTTCCCATATTATCTCTACCGCCAGAAGAATATGAAGGGCAATTTTGAGAATGTCGGATATGCAAAACCGGAAAAAGAAGGCATTTACAATATCCTGATCATGGAAGAGAAGCAGTCGATCCTGGCACTTGGAGCCGGTGCTTCGACCAAGTTTGTGATGAATGATCGCATTGAGCGTGCGGAAAATGTAAAGGATATTAAAAACTATATCGAGCGGATCGATGAAATGATAGAACGTAAGAAACAGGGTTATTGTGACTATGAAAAAAACCGGGTATAATATCATACAGTTCAGCCTGAGCAAAGAACTGCAGCATGGGATGATGGTCAGTATTCTGGCCGGAGAGCTTGCAAGAAAGGCGGGACTGTCAGAAGAACAGTGCCACGAGCTGTCGATCGCAGGACTTCTGCATGACATCGGGAAACTTGAGATGGCAAAATATGTGTATCAGAAAGGACAGAAGCCGCTTACGATCGAGGAGATCAAGTATGTAAGGCTTCATCCGACACTGGGATATGCGATCACATCGCAAAATCATTATTCGGATTTTATCATAAAAAGCATTTTATATCATCACGAAAATTATGACGGCAGCGGTTTCCCATCGAACCTGAAGGAAGATGAGATCCCCATTGGGGCGAGGATCCTTCGGATCTGTGATGTGTTTGCGGCACTGATCTCCGATCGACCGTACCGCAGAGCTTTTTCATGGGAAAAGGCGGTTGCCATTATGATTGAAGAAATAAAAAATTTTGATCTGAAACTGTTTTTGTGTTTTCTGGAGATCATTCATGATGAGATCATCTGTGAAAGGATCCGGACATGTGAACAGATGAAATGGGATTTAGAGGAGGATACTTTATGGCAATGAAGAAGAAGCCGGTAACCGGCATGAAAGATATTACACCACGCGAGATGGAGATCCGCGATTACGTGATCCGTATGATCAAAGATACTTACGGAACGTTTGGATTTTCTTCCATTGAGACACCTTGCGTGGAGCACATCGAGAACCTCTCCAGCAAGCAGGGCGGAGAAAACGAAAAACTGATCTTTAAGATTTTAAAAAGAGGCGAAAAACTGAAGATCGACACGGCCGAAACCGAGATGGATCTGGTCGACGGCGGACTGCGATACGACCTGACTGTTCCGCTGTCCAGATATTATGCAAACAATGCAAACAATCTGCCAAGTCCGTTCAAAGCACTGCAGATGGGAAATGTATGGCGTGCAGACAGACCGCAGAGAGGCCGTTACCGCCAGTTCATGCAGTGTGATATCGATATTCTCGGCGAGCCGACGATCCTGGCAGAGATCGAGCTGATCCTGGCAACTTCCACGCTGGTCGGCAAACTGGACTTTGAAAACTTTACGATCCGCATCAACGACCGCAGGATCTTAAAAGCCATGGCAGCATGCAGCGGTTTCCCGGAAGAAAGCTACGATACCGTCTTTATCATTCTGGATAAGATGGACAAGATCGGCAAAGAAGGCGTGGCAGAAGAGCTGGAAAAAGAAGGATTTGCAAAAGAGAGCATCGACAAGTACCTGTCCCTGTTTGATGAGGTGACCGAAGATGTAAATGGCGTACGCCGCTTAAAAGAACTTCTGGAAGGCTTCCTGGATCAGAAGATCGCAGAAGAACTGGAGACAATCATCCAGAGTGTTGACACTGTCAAGACAGCAAAATTCCAGATCGTGTTCGATCCGACCCTCGTTCGCGGTATGTCCTACTATACCGGACCGATCTTCGAGATCAGTATTGATGGATTCGGAGGTTCCGTCGGAGGCGGCGGCCGCTACGATGAAATGATCGGCAAATTCACCGGTCAGAAGACCTGTGCATGCGGATTCTCCATCGGATTTGAACGTATTGTCATGCTGCTTCTGGAGCGTGATTATCAGGTTCCGAGCAATGCAGGTAAGAAAGCATATCTGATTGAAAAAAATATGCCGGGTGACAAGCTGGCTGCAATTTTCAAAGAAGCCGCAGAAGAACGCAAGAACGGCAGCATCGTAAGCGTCAATATGATGAAGAAAAATAAAAAATTCCAGAAGGAACAGATGACGGCAGAAGGCTACACAGAATTCAAAGAATTTTTCTGTGACGGCATTAAATAAAGGAGGACAAAAGCAAATGGCTGAATCAATGAAAGGCCTGCACAGAAGCCACAGATGTGCAGAAGTCGTAAACGCAGCGATCGGCAGCGAAGTAACTGTCATGGGCTGGGTACAGAAAAGAAGAAATCTTGGTGGTATGATCTTTATTGATTTAAGAGACAGAAGCGGTCTGTTACAGATTGTTTTTGATGAGAATGATATCGGAACCGAAGGATATGAAAAAGCCGGCAAGCTGAGAAGTGAGTTTGTCATTGCCGTAACCGGTAAACTGGAAAAACGCGGCGGAGCAGTCAACGAAAATCTTGCAACCGGCGAGCTGGAAGTAAGAGCAGAGAGTCTGCGTATTCTTTCCGAGTCCGAGACACCGCCGTTTCCGATCGAAGAGCATATCCAGACAAGAGATGAACTTCGTCTGAAATATCGTTATCTGGATCTGCGTCGTCCGAACCTGCAAAGAAACCTGCTGCTTCGAAGCAAAGTGGCAACAGCGATCCGTCGCTTTATGGATGCAGAAGGATTTCTGGAGATCGAAACACCGATCCTGATCAAGAGTACTCCGGAAGGTGCAAGAGACTACCTCGTACCAAGCCGTGTACATCCGGGCAGTTTCTATGCACTGCCGCAGTCACCGCAGCTGCTCAAACAGCTGCTTATGTGTTCCGGATACGACCGCTATTTCCAGATCGCAAAATGTTTCCGTGACGAGGACTTAAGAGCAGACCGTCAGCCGGAGTTCACACAGGTCGATATGGAGCTTTCTTTCGTTGATATGGACGATGTCATTGATGTCAATGAGCGTCTCCTGAAATACATTTTTAAAGAGATCGGCGTGGATGTACAGCTGCCGATCCAGCGTATGACCTGGCAGGAAGCCATGGACCGTTTCGGCTCTGACAAACCGGATATCCGTTTCGGCATGGAACTGCAGGACGTATCGGAAGTCGTAAAAGGCTGCGGATTCGGTGTATTTACCGGAGCACTGGAAAACGGCGGAACCGTTCGCGGTATCAATGCCAAAGGACAGGGGCATATGCCGAGAAAGAAGATTGATGCACTGGTAGAAGTAGCAAAGACTTATGGTGCCAAAGGACTGGCATATCTGGCAGTCAATGAAGACGGAACTTACAAATCTTCTTTTGCAAAATTCTTTGAAGAAGAACAGTTAAAAGAACTGGTAAAAGCAATGGACGGAGAACCTGGAGACTTGCTGCTGTTTGCTGCGGACAAGAAAAAAGTTGTTTGGGATGTGCTCGGTGCACTGCGTCTGCATCTGGCAAAGAGTCTGGATCTGCTGAAAAAAGACGATTTCCGTTTCCTGTGGGTTACGGAGTTCCCACTGCTTGAGTGGTCCGAAGAACAGAATCGTTTCGTTGCCATGCATCATCCGTTTACCATGCCGATGGAAGAAGACCTCGATAAGATCGACAGCGATCCGGGAGCAGTACGTGCTCAGGCATACGATATTGTACTGAACGGAAATGAGATCGGTGGCGGAAGTATCCGAATCCACCAGGATGATATTCAGTCCAAGATGTTCGAAGTACTTGGATTTACGCCGGAACAGGCACAGAAACAGTTCGGATTCCTTCTGGATGCATTCAAATATGGAGTACCGCCACACGCAGGACTGGCATACGGACTGGATCGTCTGATCATGCTGATGGCAGGAGAAGACAGCATCCGTGAAGTTATGGCCTTCCCGAAAGTAAAAGATGCTTCCTGCCTGATGATGCAGGCACCGGATGAAGTAGATCCGAAGCAGCTGGAAGAGCTTGGTCTTGAGATCGAGAAAAAAGAAGAAAAAGAAGAAAAATAAAAAGACAGGATAATAGAAAATCCCGGATAACTGAAGAAATTCAGAAATCCGGGATTTTTAATTTTATGATGTTGGAGTCAAAAGTCCCCAAACTATGATGCCTACGGATTGTTCCGTGCGTTGCACTCCCACAATCCGCCCCAGTATTCGCATATCGTGGGATTATCATCCCACTTTTATGCTCATATCGGGGCGGGTCCCAAGGTCTTTCATCCACCTATGAGCAAGCTCATGTGGATTTAGACCTTTTGACCCTGGCATCATCTTATTCGGATTGCAATCTCCGACCAGGATGACCGCTCGTTCGCTGAGTCGGCTTTTACTGTTCTGTATCCGATACACTGTCAGAAACATCAACGGATCCATTTTGAAAAGCCTGAATGGCAGCTCCGGCATTTCCAAGAAGTGCATTGGTGAAATCTTCGTTCAGCTGGATTTCCCAGGAAGAGCCGTTGTTTGTAAAATGGATCGTCACTTCGGTATCTGTCGTGTCGGTGTTTTCCGTCAGTGCCTGTGCAAGCAGAGCGGCTGTTTCATCGGCAAGCTCACTGGAAGAGGCACGGAGTGACTTTGAGGTAGCCGCATAGTGTATCAGAAGATCCTGATAATGTTTTAATACACGCTCCATATCCAGGCTGGTGATGGAAAGTGTTGCCGTGGCAGATTTTTCTGCCTGGTCTTCCTGAACCGACAGGATTTTATAAGAGATACATTTACTTAATTGTTCGGCAAGAGCATGGTCCACTTTCTCATAGTCCTTGCTGTACGTGGCAAAAATATCATGCATGTTCAGATAAGATTTCCATTGGTCCGGGGACTTTTCTTTCAGCCCTTCCATGACAACGTTAATGATCTCTTCCGGTGTGACCAGATATGGATCTTTCAGATAGGTGATAAAACCGCTGACCAGATCATCCTCCAGCTGATCCGTATTCTGGATCATCCAGCCATCTTCCGTTTTCAGAAGCTTAATATCCGCTTCGGTGGTCACCAGATCATAGGTGTTTTCGGATAAAACATCGCCAAGCAGTGCAAAATAAGAGTTCAGCGTCATATTTTCCGATGAGCCGCTGCCCGTACCTTTCTTGACGAGAGCCAGACAGATATCCTTTGCGAGGGCACGCGTATCCAGATTGGTGATTTCTACGTGCACCGTCGCTTTCTTATCCTCCACGGAAGAACTCTTTATCTTATAATCGAAATTCTGAAAGAACCGTTTTACCGCTTCAGTTGTCTCGATTCCGACATCGCTGCTGGAAGAATGGGAACTCATCATATCCTCATAGGAAACAAAAGCCTTGATCGTGCTCTCATCCAGCTCTTTGATCAGGTTCAGTTCCTTTTTGACAGCACGTTTCGGAGAGTCCTTGGAACATCCGCCGAGCGAAAAAGGCATGACCAGAAGCAAAAGGATCAGGAGCAGAGAGGCAGAAAAATATTTCCGGTTCATAGCGTCCTCCTTATAGCAAATTTAAATTTATTTTATCCGATATCAAAGATATTGTCAAACATCTTGACATTTTTGCAAAAGTTATATATATTTAAACAAACTTGCAAATGAATAAAACTTCAGAAAGAGAGGATCAGATATGTATTCGTTAGATGAAGTAAAATCCGTAGACCCGGAAATCGCATCCTGTATCATCAAAGAAGAGGAACGTCAGAACAGTCACATTGAGCTGATCGCTTCCGAAAACTGGGTAAGCAAAGCTGTCATGGCAGCCATGGGCAGCCCATTGACGAATAAATATGCAGAAGGATATCCTGGCAAACGTTATTATGGCGGGTGTCAGTGTGTGGATGAGGTAGAGCAGCTTGCCATTGACCGTGCCAAAGAACTGTTTGGATGCACCTATGCCAATGTACAGCCGCATTCCGGAGCACAGGCAAATATGGCAGTCTTTTTTGCCATGTTAAAGCCGGGAGATACCGTGATGGGCATGAACCTTGCACACGGCGGACATCTGACACACGGAAGCCCAGCAAATTTTTCCGGTGCATATTTTAACGTTGTACCGTATGGCGTAAACGATGACGGCGTGATCGATTACGAAGAAGTCAGAAGGATCGCAAACGAATGTCATCCGAAACTGATCGTAGCCGGTGCCAGTGCCTATGCAAGGATCATCGATTTCAAGAAGTTCCGCGAGATCGCCGATGAAGTCGGTGCGTATCTGATGGTGGATATGGCACATATCGCAGGACTTGTGGCAGCAGGACTCCATCCAAGCCCGATCCCGTATGCGGATGTGACAACGACCACAACACACAAAACGCTGCGTGGACCAAGAGGCGGTCTGATCCTCTCGAGCGAAGAAACAGCAAAGAAATTTAACTTTAACAAAGCTATTTTCCCTGGCATACAGGGTGGACCGCTGATGCATGTGATCGCAGCAAAAGCTGTCTGCTTTAAAGAAGCACTGTCAGATGATTTCAAGATATATGCTCAGGGTGTTATTGACAATGCCCAGGCACTTTGCAGAGGCCTTACAAAACGCGGCATCCGCATTGTTTCCGGAAAGACGGAAAATCATCTGATGCTGGTGGATCTGACCAACCTTGGAAAGACCGGAAAAGAAGCAGAAAACCTGCTGGATGAGGTCAACATCACCTGCAATAAAAATACCATACCAAACGATCCGAAATCCGCTTTTGTGACAAGCGGTGTCCGACTTGGAACGGCAGCTGTCACCTCAAGAGGCATGAATACCG
Organism: Ruminococcus sp. MCC718; assembly: GCF_018783905.1. Classification (NCBI taxonomy): domain Bacteria; kingdom Bacillati; phylum Bacillota; class Clostridia; order Eubacteriales; family Oscillospiraceae; genus Ruminococcus; species Ruminococcus sp. MCC718. Next base: position 43,933 of record NZ_WQNP01000041.1, on the reverse strand, counting down.
AAGACATGGATGTGATCGCAGAAGCGATCGCCATCGTGCTGAAAGAGGAAGAAAATGCTGCAAAACGGGCAAAAGCTCTGGTGAAAGGTCTGACGGAGAAATATCCGCTGATCTAAAAAATCGAATAAAATATCCGGAAGGCTCCTGCATATGCGGGAGCCTTTTTGATGGTAAAGTGAAGTGTGAATACAGAACGTTCAAACTTTAAAAGAAAATTAAGTATTCAATAAAAAGGGAATGTGTTATACTGTACGGGTCAGAGAAATATCTGTTTATAAATCAGAGGCAGGAGGTAAATATGAATAAAAAGAAATTGATCATAGGGGGGAGTGCGGCAGGCGTGATCCTTGTTGCGGCAATCTTTGGATTTGTTTTTCTGAAGGGACATTCATCCGGTTCTTCAGACAGTGGAGATTTGGTGTATGTGGATTCTGTGACATCGATCATGGGACTTGGAAGCGGTACCGGACAGCTGAACCGTTTCGCAGGTGTGGTGGAGCCGCAGAAAACGGTGACGATCAAACAGTCATCCGACAAAAAGGTAAAAGAATGTTATGTAAAAGAAGGCGATGAGGTCAAAAAAGGCCAGAAGCTTTTTATTTATGATACATCAGAAGCGGAGGAGAACCTTTCTAGCAAAGAGATCGAGATCGACCGCATTAAGATGGATATCGAAACTTACAAATCAAATGTTGCAACACTTCAGAAAGAAAAAGCAAATGCGTCCAGCGAAGATCAGCTGGATTATACTGTGCGTATCCAGTCTGCCCAGAACAACCAGAAAAAGAGCGAATACGAGCTGAAAAGCACGCAGCAGGAGATCGAGCAGCTTAAAAAGAGCATTCAGGAAGCAGAAGTGACAAGTGAGATCAACGGAGTCGTAAAATCCATCAACGATTCCAGTGATGACAGTGCCGGATATTCCGGCTCTTCTTCGGATGATTCCAATGCGTATATGACGCTTTTATCGACCGGACATTACCGCATCAAAGGTACGATAAATGAACAGAACCGTACTTCCTTAAATGAAGGTGATGCCGTGATCGTACATTCCCGTGTAGACGAAAACCAGACCTGGAAAGGTACCGTAAGCACGATCGATCTGGAGCATCCGGAGGAAAACAGCGACAGCGGCTATTATATGAGCAGCTCTTCTTCAAGTGATACGACAAGTTCCAGCAACTATCCGTTTTACATTGATCTGGAGGATGACAGTGACCTGATGCTCGGACAGCATGTTTATGTGGAAAAAGACGAAGGCCAGACAGAAAACAGAGAAGGCCTGTGGCTGACAAGCTATTATATCATCCAGGAAGACGGACAGGATCCTTACGTCTGGGCAGCCGGCAGGCACGATAAGATTGAAAAACGCAAAGTAACGCTTGGCGAATATGATGAAAAACTCGATCAGTATCAGATCACGGACGGTCTGACGGAGGATGATTATATCGCTTACCCGGAAGATTCCATCACAGAGGGCGAAAAAGTAACAAAAAATATCGAAGATATATATGGAAACAGCGATGATGGCTCTGATGGAAGTATGGATGATGGTGTGGATTCGGATATCATGAACGGATCTGATGATGGAGAGATCATAGGAGGATCTGACGAGGATGTTATGCCAAAGGAGGCCGGAAGTGCATCCGATATGATAAACAGTGCGGATGATAATATGCCGGATGAAGAAGATTATCCGGACGACAGTGCAGATGACAGTGCAGGCAGCATGCCGGACGGGGCAGCAGAAACCGGAGATCGTCCTGCAAGTGCAGAATAATGCGGCATTGGAGGAAAAGACAGTGATATTGGAATTGAAACATATATATAAAGACTATATTCAGGGCAGCATGGTTGTTCCGGTCTTGAAGGATATCAATCTCCAGGTAGAGAAAGGAGAATATCTGGCGATCATGGGTCCGTCCGGTTCCGGAAAGTCCACGCTTATGAATATCGTGGGCTGCCTGGACCGTGCGACAAAGGGAGAATTCATCCTGGACGGTCATATGGTGGGCGGTATGAAAGACAATGATCTGGCGGATCTAAGGCTCAATACGATCGGTTTTGTATTTCAGACGTTTCAGCTTCTGCCAAGACAGACTGCACTGGATAATGTTGCACTGCCGCTGATCTATGCGGGCGTACCGAAAGCAGAGCGTATGAAACGTGCGGCGGCGGCACTTGACAAGGTCGGACTTTCTGACCGTATGAATTTTATCCCGAATCAGCTTTCCGGAGGTCAGAAACAGCGTGTAGCAATCGCCAGGGCGATCGTCAACAATCCGGAAATCCTTCTGGCGGATGAGCCGACCGGTGCACTGGATTCCAAGTCCAGTCATCAGGTCATGGAGCTTTTCCAGAAGTTAAATGACGAAGGAGTTACCGTTGTCATGATCACGCACGACAGCCATGTGGCACAGTGTGCAAAGCGGATCGTTGACATTTTTGACGGTGAGATTTCAGAACGTGACCGAAAGGAGGAAACTCTTTGAAGAAAAAGAATGTGATGATCATAACGGCAGCGGTACTGGTGTGTGCGATCACGATCACGGGGATCGCAAGAGCAGTAAGAGGCGGCGGCAGTGCCGTGGATGTCACGCAGGTATCTTACCTGAACAGCGGCTGGTGGGATGAAGGCACTTCAACCAGCGGTTATGTTACGGCAAATGCTTCTCAGGATGTCTATCTGGAAAGCGACAGCGTGGTAGAGAAAGTTTATGTGAAAAAGGGTGACAAAGTCAAGATTGGCGATACCCTTCTGGAATATGACAAGACTCTTCTGCAGCTGAATCTGGAAGAAGAACAGATCAACAAACAGATTCAGGAGTTGGAACTGCAGGGAGCAAAAAATGATCTGGAAAAATTAAAGAAGATCACACCAGTGCCAGACAGTGAAGGCAGCTCATCCGGTGCCTCTCTTCTGGATGAGCCGGATGACAGTTCAGATGATCTAGATGACAGTGGAGCAGATGGATATGAGGAAGCCAGGGCAACGATTGTGAAACATAATGTTTCACTGGTTTCCACGGCAGCAGGTGCGGATGTGCAGGTCATTGACGGAAACAGCGATGGCAGTGACAGCACCGGAACGGCCGGCGGGGAAACAACGCAGCAGACTGAAAGCCAGACGCCGGAAAGCACGACGCCTTCCACGGAGCCGGCATATCCGGCAGAAACGGAATCCGAGCCGGAAACAGAAGAAGAGACGGAAGATTCTCCGCTTGCAAAGACAAAGGCGTACCAGAAACTGGATTATAAGACGAAATACTATAAAGGAAACGGAACGAAAAAAGATCCGTATGTGTATCTCTGCAAAGAAGGAGCAGAGGTTTCGGCATCTTTCATGAACAAAATCCTTGGATTCAATACCGATGGCAGTTCCAGAAAAGAAGGCGGTGTGAATAAAGACGGAAAAGGCTGCTATGCAGTTTTGCAGATCAGAGAGGGAGATTCTCTGGCGGGCGGATATATCAAATCCGTGACGATCAACGGAACGATCGATGCAGGCAAAGCCTATGCTCCGGATGTGACCTGGATCTTTACCAGCCAGGGCATTACCAAAAAAGTGCCGGATATCCAGGATCCGCAGAACGATGATCCGGATGAACCGGACGATCCGGATGAGCCAGACGATCCGGGTGATGATCCGTTTGAACCGGGTGATGGCGTTTATACCGTATCGGAACTCAAACAGGCGATCGCCGAAAAAGAAAAAGAAATCAAGGAACTTGAGCTGGATATCCGTGATGCGGAAGTCAGTGTCAGCCAGGCACAGAGAAAACTGGATGAGGCTACGGTGAAGGCAACAATCAACGGTGTGGTGAAAACCGTCGGCGATCCGAAAGTCGGACAGGTTGACGGAGAAGCTTTTCTGACAGTGACAAGCAACAAAGGAATGTATGTGAAGGGCAGCATCAGCGAGATGGATCTCGGAAACGTCGTTGTCGGTTCCACAATTACCGGAACGGCACAGGAGAGCGGTACACCGATCACAGCAGAGATCACAGAGATTTCCAAATATCCGTCTAACTCTGATGGCAATTATTATGGCGGAGAAAGCAATCCAAACGCCTCCAGCTATCCTTTTACTGCCTATATTGAGGATTCTGATGATCTGATCAATCATGAATACGTGGATATCCAGATCGAAGGAAACGGCGGAAACGGATCTTCCGTTTATCTGCCGAAAGCACTGATCCGCATGGAAAACGGGCAGAGCTATGTATATATAGAAGGAAAAAATAAAAAACTGAAAAAACAGTATGTCCGTACAGGACAGACATTATATTCCACCTATATTGAAGTAAAAGAAGGAGTCAGTGAGACAGACTGGATCGCCTTTCCATACGGAAAAGCAGTAAAAGAAGGTGCACCGGTAAAAGAACTGGAAGGAAGCGGATTCGCAGATCAGTTATACTGATCGGGCATGCGTTTTTCAGTACTTGCCGTGCAGTTGAAAACAGGAGGTAGAATGTGTTAGAAAATATAAGACTGGCATTTCAGGGTGTATGGTCGCATAAACTGCGTTCTATGCTGACGATGCTCGGTATTATTATCGGTATTGCATCAATTATTTCCATTGTTTCTACGATTCAGGGAACGAACGAACAAATCAAGCAGAATCTGATCGGCGGCGGAAATAATACGGTAGATATAGAGCTTTACCGTGCAGATGAAAAAATCCAGGTGTCGGATTACGAACAGGCACCGAGCGGCGTGCCGACCATAACGAATGATATTCTGCAGGAGATCAAAGACGTGGACGGTGTGGAGAGTGCCGCCGCCTACTACAGCAGAAGCTATGCCGACAGTATTTATTATAATAATAACTCTCTTCAGGGAGCACAGGTACTTGGCGTAGACAACAATTATTTCAGTACGACCGGTTATGTAGTGCGTACCGGCCGTACCTTCCGGGAAGAGGACTACAAAGAATTCCATAAAGTTGTGATCCTGGATCAGTCGGCAGCGACGAGCCTGTTTCAGGAGGAAAGTCCGCTCGGAAAAACGATCGAGATCAACAAAGAGCCGTTTACGGTCATCGGGATTGCACAGAAACTGGAAGAATTTGAGCCGACGATCAATAGCTTTGAAGAATATAATAACTATAAAGGAAACGAAAGTCTTGGCGTGGTCTACATTCCTTCCGCATGCTGGTGCATTCCGTATCAGTATGACGAGCCGCAGAATGTTGTGGTACGTGCATCATCCACCGAGACGATGACAAAAGTCGGACAGAAAAGTGCAGATATCCTGAATGGCTACATGAATGTAAAAGAAGACGATGTAAAATACAAAGCAACGGATGTGCTGGAACTTGCAGCACAGATCCAGAGTTCCAGTGCCACGATGAACACGCAGCTGATCTGGATCGCAAGTATTTCTCTTCTGGTCGGCGGCATCGGCGTTATGAACATCATGCTGGTATCGGTAACCGAGCGAACGAGCGAGATCGGACTGAAAAAGGCGATCGGAGCCAAGAAACGCAGCATCCTGACGCAGTTTCTGACGGAGGCGGTTGTGCTGACAAGTCTTGGCGGAATTATCGGAGTGATCGCAGGAAATATCCTGGCACAGGTCATCCATAAAGTTTCCGGGACACCGGTGGCAATCAGTATTCCGGCAATTCTGATCTCTGTGCTGTTTTCCATGGTGATCGGAATCGTGTTCGGACTGCTCCCGTCGGTACAGGCCGCAAACCTCGATCCGATCGATGCTCTGCGTCACGAATAAGCACGAAGAAATCAGAAAAAAGGCTTGCACTTGGAAAATTTTTATGATACACTACCAGAGGCAAAAAATAATCACGTGTGTGGATTCTGAAGATGGTGCTGCATGGCAGTTGATTAGGAAGCAAAAGCACACGGAAGAAAAACCAAAAGGAGAAAAGACATGAGTGTAATTTCAATGAAACAGTTACTGGAAGCAGGTGTTCATTTCGGACATCAGACAAGAAGATGGAACCCTAAAATGGCTCCGTACATCTACACAGAGAGAAATGGTATCTACATCATCGACCTGCAGAAAACAGTAGGTATGGTAGACACAGCTTACAAAGCAGTAGAAGATATCGTAGCTGACGGCGGTACCGTTCTTTTCGTTGGTACAAAGAAACAGGCTCAGGATGCTGTTAAGACAGAAGCTGAGAGATGCGGAATGTACTATGTAAACGAAAGATGGCTTGGTGGTATGCTGACAAACTTCAAGACCATCCAGAGCAGAATCAAACGTCTGAAAGAGATCGAGGCTATGCAGGAAGACGGTACTTTTGATGTACTGCCGAAAAAAGAAGTTATCGCTCTGAAAAAAGAGATGGATAAACTGCAGAAAAACCTTGGTGGTATCAAAGACATGAAGAAAATCCCGGATGCTATCTTCGTAGTAGATCCGAAAAAAGAAAGAATCTGTGTTCAGGAAGCTCATACACTGGGTATCACTCTGATCGGTATTGCAGATACAAACTGTGATCCGGAAGAACTGGATTATGTAATCCCAGGTAATGATGATGCTATCCGTGCCGTAAAACTGATCGTTTCCAAGATGGCAGACGCTGTTATCGAAGCAAATCAGGGTGCAGAAGAAGCAGTAGCTGAAGAAGCTGCAGAAACAGAAGAAGCAGCTGAATAATTAATAGATACAAAGCAAATATACCACTTATTATCCGGAGGAAAATAAAATGGCAGTTACAGCAAAACTGGTAAAAGAGTTAAGAGAGATGACCGGAGCAGGTATGATGGACTGTAAAAAAGCCCTGACTGCTACAGACGGTGATATGGACAAGGCTGTTGAGTTCCTGAGAGAAAAAGGACTGGCAACCGCTCAGAAAAAAGCAGGAAGAATTGCAGCAGAAGGTATCGTAATGCTGAAAGTTTCCGAAGACGGCAAAAAAGCTGTTGCAGTAGAAGTAAATGCTGAGACAGACTTTGTTGCAAAGAATGAAAAGTTCCAGGGATATGTTGCACAGGTTGCAGAACTGGCTCTGAACACAAAAGCAGCAGATATCGATGCATTTATGGAAGAAGAGTGGACATTCAGCGAGTCCGCTACTGTAAAAGAAGAACTGGCTCATCAGATCGCAACCATCGGCGAGAACATGAACATCCGTCGTTTTGCACAGGTTACAGAAGAAAACGGTTTCGTAGCTTCTTATACACACATGGGCGGTAAGATCGGTGTTCTGGTTGACGTTGAGACAGACGTTGTAAACGATGCAGTAAAAGAAATGGCTAAAAACGTAGCAATGCAGGTTGCAGCTCTGAAACCGCTGTACACAAACGACAGCGAAGTAAGTGCAGAATACATTGCTCATGAAAAAGAAATCCTGCTGGCTCAGATCATGAACGATCCGAAAGAATCCCAGAAACCGGAAAAGGTTATCCAGGGCATGATCGCAGGCCGTATCAACAAAGAGCTGAAAGAAATCTGTCTGCTGGATCAGGTATATGTAAAAGCAGAAGACGGAAAACAGTCTGTTGGTAAATACGTTCAGGAAGTAGCAAAAGCAAACAACGCAAACATCACAATCAAAGGTTTCGTAAGATTTGAAACAGGCGAAGGTCTGGAGAAAAAAGAAGAAAACTTTGCAGAAGAAGTTGCAAAACAGATGAAATAAATCATAAGTTATCATAACTTGATTTTATAAAAAAAATTCTATTTTATAACGGGTGAAAACCCACATTATAGAGGAGAAAATCCCTTAAATGTACTATTTTTAGTATGTTTGAGGGATTTTTTTTGCTTTCTGAATCCTGAAAATGCAAAATATCTTAAATTCATAAAATATCATAAATTATCACGTCTTATCGTAGAATTTTGGTTTATTTTGGTTTGATTTGGGAAAATTTTGGTTCAACCAAATTAGATGCGAAGTCTTCCTGTTTCTTTAGTAAGACGAAAATGTAACACAATAATCAGAGCCGATATGAGTTTTCATTCTAAAAAATGTATAAGGAGGAAGAAAGAAATGTGTAAGGTAATTGCAATAGCAAACCAGAAGGGTGGAGTAGGAAAAACTACTACAACAGTTAATTTAGGTATTGGATTAGCAAGAAAGGGAAAAAGGGTTGTGTTAATAGATGCAGACCCACAGGGTAGCATGACAGTAAGTCTTGGAATTGATGAACCAGACAAGATTGAGTATTCATTGGCAAATGTGTTAATGGATGTTGTAAATGAGGAAGAAATCGATTATGCAAAAATAATTTTAAAACATGAAGAAAATATTGATTTTATTCCGGCAAACATAGAGTTGGCAGGATTAGAGGTTTCTATGGTTAATGTAATGAGCAGGGAATTAGTAATGAAAAGATTTATTTCTAATATAAAAGAAAACTATGACTATATTCTCATTGACTGTATGCCAAGCCTTGGAATGATAACTATTAATGCGCTTGTATGTGCCAATTCAGTACTAATTCCAGTTCAGGCATCGTATTTACCGGTAAAAGGATTACAGCAGTTAATAAAGACGATAAGCAGAGTAAGAAGACAGATAAATCCGGAGCTAAAAATAGAAGGTATGGTTATGACAATGGTTGATATGCGTTCTAACTATACAAAGGACATATTAGAGGCATTAGAGAGCACCTACGGAGAAACAATTGGAATATTTGACAGCAGAATACCAATGTCAGTAAGAGCTGCAGAAACAAGTGCTGAGGGAAAGAGTATATATATTCATGATCCAAGGGGAAAGGTGGCAAAAAGTTATGAAGAATTAACAGAGGAGGTGCTTGTACATGAGTAAAGTAAGAGAAAAAATAAAATTAACAAGTTATGATGAATTATTGAAAGTGGAAATAACAGATGGATTAAAAGAAATAGATGTAGATAAATTACATGATTTTAGCAATCATCCATTTAAGGTGTCGGATGATGAAAAGATGGAAGAATTAACAGAGTCAATAAGGGAAAGAGGTGTACTTCTTCCTATATTGGTAAGGAAAACAAATGACGAAGAATACGAGATAATATCGGGACACAGAAGAACTCACGCAGCAAGACTTGCAGGAATTGAAAAGGTGCCGGTTATTATAAGGGAATTAAGTGATGACGATGCCACAATTGTAATGGTTGATTCAAATATTCAAAGAGAAGAAATTCTTCCAAGTGAAAAAGCATATGCATTTCAAATGAAACTTGAAGCGATTCAACATAAAGGAATAAAAGGAGAAGAAAGCAGGGAAGTTGTAGGAGAGGCAAATGGCTTGTCAGGGAGACAGGTATCACGATACATAAAGCTTACTAATCTGTTACCGGAGTTACTTGAAATGGTAGATGAAAAAAAGATTGCCATAAAACTTGCAGTGGAAATAGCAGAATTGTCCGAGAGTGAACAGCAGGAAATTTTAGATTATTTCAATCTTGGATATAAGGTTAGTTTAGAGCAGGTTAAGGCAATTAAAAATAAGGAAAAATCAACAGACATCATTGAAAGATCGGAAGAGAAAACTCAGCAGAGTGCAAAGGTTACAATATCCAGGAAGAAACTTAAGCAGTATTTTCCTGAAAATTATACAAAGGCAGAAATGGAGAACATAATTTACCAGTTATTGGAGAAATGGAAGAGTGATGGTTATGACATTTGATTATTATTATGGAGCTCAGGCAGAGCAGTTTAATTTCATAAGAATTCCCAAAGCAATGATTGTAGACCCAATGTTTGCAGATTTGTCAGTCAATGCAAAACTTCTTTGCGGCTAACGGCGGTACAGGCACAATGGCAGATGTGACCGGTATTTCCGGCAAATACACGCTTCCTGCAAACGGCTTCACTGCTCCTGCCGGTAAGCAGTTCAAGGCTTGGAGCGTTGGCGGTGTTGAAAAGGTGGTTGGCGATAAGATTACCGTTACTGCTAACACTACCGTAACCGCAGTTTGGGAAGCTGTTGAGTACAATGTAACCGTGACAGGCGGTACTGCATCCGTTGGTGCAGGCACTCCGATCACCAAGGCAACAATGGGTACAACCGTTACTCTGACCGCAGGTGCAGCTCCGTCCGGCAAGGTATTTGATAAGTGGGAAGTTGTAAGCGGCGGCATTACCCTTGCAGACGCAAATAGCGCAACCACAACATTTACTATGCCTGCAAGTGCAGTAAGTGTGAAAGCGACCTACAAGAACGCTCCACATACGCACACCTATAATCAGGAAACTGTAAAACCAGAAGCACTTAAAACCCCTGCTGACTGCACAAGCAACGCAGTATATTTCAAGAGCTGCTCCTGCGGTGCAATCAGCACAACAGATACCTTCGTAGCGATGAATACTGCTCTCGGTCATGCATATGGTTCTGATTGGAAATACGATTCTACAAACCACTGGCACGAATGTTCTCGTTGCCACGACAAAAAGGACGAAGCGGCTCACGATTACGGTTCTGACAATGTTTGCGACACCTGCGGATATTACAAAACTGTACCGCACACTCACAATCTGACTTTGGTTGCTGCGAAAGCTGCCACCTGCACAGAGGGCGGTAAGGAAGCATACTACAAGTGCGAAGGTTGTGGCAAGTTCTATGAAGATGTACTCGGTACAAAGGAAATAACCGACCTTGCATCTTGGGGCAATATTGCTAAGATTGCCCACACCACAAAGCAAACCGTAACAAAGGCAACCCCAACAGCAAACGGCAAGATAGTAAATTACTGTTCGGTATGTAAGAAAACTCTTTCAACGACAGTAATTCCAAAGGCATCAAGCATAAAGCTTAAAGCAACATCATTAACATATAACGGAAAGGTTAGAACACCTAAGGTTATTGTTAATGACAGAACAGGAAAGACACTTGTTAAGAATACTGACTATACTGTGTCTTATGCAAAAGGAAGAAAGTATGTTGGCAAGTACGCAGTAAAGATTACCTTTAAGGGTAAATACAGCGGAACAAAGACGCTTTATTTCACAATCAAGCCAAAGGCAACAAGTATTTCCTCACTTAAAGCAGGTTCAAAGAAGTTTACAGTAAAGTGGAAGAAGCAGGCTACACAGACAACAGGCTATCAAGTTCAAGTCGCAACCAATAAGAAATTCAAGAAGAACAAGAAAACCGTAACAATCAAGAAGCAGAAGACTACAAAGACTACCGTTAAAAAGCTTAAGGCAAAGAAAAAATATTATGTAAGAGTTTGCACCTATAAGACAGTTAAGATTAACGGCAAATCCATAAGGATTTATTCAGGCTGGTCAAAAACTAAGACTGTTACAACAAAGAAATAACAGATAGCTAACCATTTAAGGATGGCGGTAGCGGAGCTTCCGCTGCCGCCTTTTCCTTACGAAAAGAAATCGAACAAGGAGAAATCAAATGGACGAACAAGAAATTGAAGAAATACTCAGAACATTTGACAAAGCACCTTCGCCTTCGTCAGAGAATAGTGTTCAAAGTCATTTTAGTGCGATTGGGGGCATTTATGACTGAGACTTTTGAGAGACATCGCTCAAATCAAAATCGTAACACGAATTGAAATGAGCAAAACTCCGAGCGAATACAGAAAATCATATTTATAACCGTTGACTTTATAAAAGCTCGGGTGTATAATCAAAAAAATAAAGCTGTCTCGGCTGATGAAGACTATAAATTTTGCTGTTTCTGAACACAACAGCAGAGTTTACAGTCTTATTTTTTTAGGTGATAATATGAAATTCAAAAAATATGCAACAAAAACGCTGATGATCGTTATCGGATCAATAATATCCGCATACGGAATTACGCTTGCAATAGGCGCAGGTTTCGGCGGCGCAACACTTGCGATATTGTGGCAAGGGCTGACGAATGTGACAGGTATGTCAATCGGCACATCGTCGCTTATTGTGGCTGTGGCAATGATAATTTTTGCCCTTTTCTATGACAGAAAACAAATCAATATCGGCACAATTCTTTACCAAATCATTTACAGTTTTTTCGTAGATGTATTCACAAAAATTCAGCATTATACAGATATTAAAGCGGTTAATTTTGTTATAATGCTGCTTGGCATTGCTATATTTTCGTTCGGAACGGGGATTTACTCCGCCGCTGATTTCGGCAGGGGCTCATATGAAGCAGTCACATTTTCGCTTGCCGAAAAAAACGGGTGGAAAATCAAAATCGTACGAATGGTTCTTGATATTATAATGGTAATTATCGGCGTTTTGCTCGGCGGTAAATTCGGAATTTGCACAATTGCCACCGTTTTGCTCTCCGGTCCGATAATTCAGGCAACCGTAAGCACTGTTAAGAAATCAAAGATTTTAAAAAACATTTCTTAAAATTCTCATACAAGCCTAAAAGTGATAAGACATACAAAAAGGATGGAATTCGATTTTGAACAAGTCTGTAAAAAATGGACAATAGAAAAAACGGAGTTAAGGTTATATCCGCTAACGAAAACATTAGCGAAGGCTCAAAAGGCATAATTCTTGAATACGTACTTGAAGGTATGGCTGAATATTATTCAGCAGACTTATCAGAGAAAGTCATTTTGCCGATGATCGTACTTAAATGCTTTGATGATATTCTTTCCCCTACCCTACCAAAGAAGCCGTTGTTAAAAAGGCTGAAGAACTTCAAGCACAAGGTATGATTTCAGTTATTGACAAAGTAATGGCATTATTATACTATGACAGTGTGAGTTAACAGTAAACCAAAGAACAATATGTCGATCATGAAAGAATGCTCCTTTGTGTTTCCCGTGCTTATGATTATTACAAGCAAAATAGCTATTGACTAAAACATTTACACAAAATCAGTGTTAAAAATATAGCCGATGCAACAAAAACAAAATACCACTGAATTTGGAGAAAAATTATGATTTTTAAGAAACCTGTTTTATCAGATGGAATTACAGAAAGCACTTTTGAATGCAAAAGAGATGGATTGACGATTCGTGGAACAATCTACCGTCCAAAAGGAGATCATCTTCCGATTGCAATCGTATGTCACGGATTTATGGCATGGCAAGACAGTGTGAAACATTATGCGGCTTTTTGGCTGAAATGGGATATGTTGCATTTACATTTGATTTTTGTGGCGGTTCTGCTATGTGTGGAAAAAGTGACGGAAAAACCACAGAGATGTCTGTTCTGACAGAAACCAAAGATCTGAAAGCGGTCATTGAATATGTTAGAAATCTTTCCTATACAGATTCTGAAAAAATTTTATTGATGGGATGCAGTCAGGGCGGTTTTGTGTCTGCTTTGGTGGCAGCAAAGAACAACTTTCCGATAGAAAAACTTGTCCTGTTTTATCCGGCATTGTGTATCCCGGATGACGCCAGAGCCGGAAAAATGATGATGGCAAAATTTGATCCGCAAAATGTTCCCGATACTTTCCGCTGCGGACTGATGAAATTGGGGTGTTGCTATGCAATGGATGTCATGCAAATGGATGCCTTTGCAGAAATTAAGAACTACGCCGGCAGGGTGTGCATCGTGCATGGTACAAAGGATAAAATCGTAGATGTTTCTTATGCCAAACGTGCGGCAGAAGCATATAAAAGTACGATGCCGATCGGAATGCAAGATTCCAAACGGGTGCAACTTCATTTTATAGATGGCGGAGGGCATATGTTTTCGAAAAAGCATGATGTCATTGCAATGAAATTATTAAAAGAATTCGCCGCAAAACACGAATGATTTTCATCTGATACCATATGGACAAATCTCCACCTTTAAAGACTTGACAGTTGATATAATCTGCCATCACCTCGGAACATTCGTGTTCCGAGGCTTTTTTATGCCCGAATACTGCTTTTTACGGCGGTATTCGAGCAAAGTGTCTGCGTTCTTTGCAAAATTTCTTTTATATTTTTCAAGGTGTACTCGGTCGGAACTCCTATGCCGATGTCATTCGTTCCGATTAAAATCACAAGATTTTTCGGGTTTATGTTCAAGGCGTTACATTCGAGCCTTTCCAACAATCTGTCGCTGTCAACGGCAAACAATCCCGCACCGATTGCGCCGCAAAATTCAGGCTTATCGGATATGAAAATCTTTGTGTTCAACCGCTTTTGCAACACTTTTTTCAAAAACGTGTTTTCGGGCAGATGAAATAGTCCCCCTTGGCTTGCAACTAAACCTAAAAATCGCATAATTTTTAAGGCTTTTGCCCTGTTTTGGGCAGAAGCCTTTTTGCATATTTAATAAGATTTTCTTCTTCGTGTAATATTAAATGTGTCGGCTGTAAAATTAACAAAATTTAATTGGATTTTCATTGACCCATATAACACCTTACAATATAATAAAAGCAAATATATAGCTTATAAAGGAGGTTCCTTAATGACGAAAAAAATAACCGCAATATTCTTGGCATTGTGCATGGCAATTTCCGTTTTGCCGATGACCATTCAGGCGGCATCAAAGCCCGATATTAAAGTTGGCGACTATGTTAAAATGGGCGCGTATAACAATGCCTCAATTCTTTGGCGATGTGTAAGCATTGACAATAACGGACCGCTTATGCTTGCAGACAAAATTGTTGACACCCTTGCATATGATGCCAAAACAAATGACAACAGCAATTCAAAATCACACAGCAGAAGCTATAAGCGTGATGATTACGGTTCTAACTATTGGAAAGACAGCAATATGCGTTCTTGGTTAAATTCGACCGCAGCTGAAGGCAAAGTCGATTGGCTTTGTGGCAACCCTCCGAAAGACGGATATGTAAGCGGTGTGGGAGCGTACAACGAAAAAGCGGGTTTTCTCAACGCTTTTTCAAAATCTGAAATTGCGGCAATGAAAACCGTTACCCAGCGTTCTCTCGTTTCTCATCCCGAATACAACAAGGGCATAGTTGATGGAGACGCAAATTCGGATTTGTTATACTACACCGATATTTCGGAAGCGGTGGCAAACTACGACAGTTCATATTTTGAAACTACAACCGAAAAGGTTTTTCTTCTTGATGTAAAGCAGGCTAATGCCGTGTGGAAAAATCTCAAAGGTTATTATGTTGCGTATAATAATGACGGTATGGCTTGGCCTTATTGGCTTCGCACTCCTGTTACCGATTGCAATCACGATATGCGTTATATCAGTTCATCGGGTCAGGTCGGTCGTTATGCTCCGTGGTATTCCGATTTGGGCGTAAGACCTGCATTTTATCTCGATTCCGAATATTTTGTTACAACTTCCGGCAGCGGCTCACAAAGCAGTCCTTATATCGGCTCTGCTCCAAATAAGCAAGAGGATGATTATACAATTTCGGAACCTGCCGAGGACGCAAATCCCGATTGGAATGTCAGCACCGAGCAAAGCATTCAGCTCACCCTCGGCCCGTGGTATTCAAATGACGGAAAATATTCTAATCCTACCATCCCTGTTTATACCATCCAAAAAACACGCAGCGACACGGAAAATATGGTTGTTGTCGTTTGCGGCGAGGGATACACAAAAAGTCAGCAGGGCAAATTCATCAATGATGTCAAACGACTTTGGCAGGACGCTATGAAATATGAACCGTATCGCAGTTATGCCGACAGATTCAATGTTTACGCTCTTTGCACAGCTTCCGAATCGACTTTTGACAATGGTGGAAGCACCTTCTTTGATGTTATAGTCGACAAATATAATTCGCCTGTTATTTCTAATAATCTCCACGGAAGTCAGTGGAAAAATCATATTTTTGAGAGATGTATCGGTCCTGAATTTATCGAGAAAATTCACGATGCTCATATCAAAAAAAAGTGTGATCCAAACACAATTCCGTCCGGTTCGGAATATGAGCCTTATTATTATGTTCACGATTATATTGCTCAGTTCGCTATGGTTGTAAACACAAAATCAGATTTCGGCGGTGCTTATAATAACCGTGAATACGGCTTCCATTATTTCATTTCGCCATCAGACAGTTATCGTGCGTCAAAAACTTTTGCACACGAGTTTGGACACGGTTTGCTCGGTCTCGGTGATGAATACAGTAACGGATATTTGCTTGACGATAAGGAACTTAAATCACTCAATCTTTCCTCGGTTGAAGACCCGGAAAAGATAAAATGGCGACAGCTTTTAGGTTTTAGAAACACATATACTTGCCGCAATGCTTACGGCTCAAAAATGCTTGTTTCAAGTTATGAGTGCATAATGAGAGACACAAACTATCAATTCTGTGAGGTTTGCCGTTTGCAGGGCTTCAAGCGAATGTCTCAGCTTGTTAAGGATGTAGACCTTTATGTTGCAACTCCCGAGGTTAAGGAATATACGGGCGCTTATTCAAAGCCGTCTGATTTTACCGACCTTGAAACAAGTTCATATTATAATTACACATATAATCGCAATGACCGACTTTTGAGCGGCAACAGCAAAAGCAGATTTAATACTAATATGAACGGTAAAAAAATCGAGCTTAGAACTGTTATTCAAAACATTTCAGATAAAAATGCACGACAATTAAAATTCAAAATGTGGATTAAGCACTCCGACGGAAGCGTTGCGACCGATTCATCGGGGAATCCGCTTCAAACAGTACAAACCTTTGACATTCCTGTTTGGAATGATAAGGCAAATTTCTGGCCGCTCGGTGCTTTGGATCACATCAAAAGCGACTTTAATTCAGGCTTAAAGAGTTGCTCGCTTATTTATCAAATTCCGTCTGATGCACAGCTTAAGAGCGGCGATACCGTGGCATTTCAGGTGCTCGATGAAAACGGAAATGTGCTTGCAGACGACAATACGGAAACACAGCGCTACACAACCGTTTCAATTCAGTATAAATTTGAGGACGGCTCTGAAATTCCAAACACTGCCGGCGGAACATTTACCGTGCCATACGGCACAAAGCTTGATTTAACACCGGCAAAAACACTTTATGATTATGAATTTATAAAGGTTGACGGCTTGAATAAGCCTATTGTTTCGGACGGAACGGTTGTTACATATTATTACAAAAATAAAAACGAAGAACACACTCACAATCTGACTTTGGTTGCTGCGAAAGCTGCCACCTGCACTACAGGATCGGTAGAAATTACCGATAAAACCAGTGTGAAGATTCCGGCTCCCGGACATACCGCAGGCACAGAATGGAAGTCTGATGATACTAACCACTGGCATGAATGTTCTCGTTGCCACGACAAAAAGGACGAAGCGGCTCACGATTACGGTTCTGACAATGTTTGCGACACCTGCGGATATTACAAAACTGTACCGCACACTCACAATCTGACTTTGGTTGCTGCGAAAGCTGCCACCTGCACTACTGCGGGCAATTCCGCATACTACACCTGCGATGGCTGTGACAAGTGGTTCGCAGATGCAACAGGATCGGTAGAAATTACCGATAAAACCAGTGTGAAGATTCCGGCTCCCGGACATACCGCAGGCACAGAATGGAAGTCTGATGATACTAACCACTGGCATGAATGTTCTCGTTGCCACGACAAAAATGACGAAGCGGCTCACAGCACCAGCGAGTGGATCATTGACACGGCAGCTACCGAAACCGCAGAAGGCGCTAAGCATAAGGAATGCACCGTCTGCAAGAAGGTTCTTGAAACCGCAACGATCCCCGCAACAGGCAGCAGCCATACCAATAGCTACGGCGTATACGTTGGAATGACATATACGGCAGGAAATTTAATATACCAGATTACATCAATTGATACTGCAACAGTAGGACAATCAAAGGTTATTGGTGTAGTAGCTGCTAAAAAGAATAAAATAAAGAAAGTTACAATTCCGGACAGAGCAGATTGTAAGGGATATAGATTAAATGTAACAACAATTGGTAACAATGCGTTTGCCGGCTGCAAGGCCCTTGAGAAGCTTACAATAGGTAACAAGGTAACTGTTATCGGAAAAAATGCATTTAAGAACTGCTCAAAACTTGAAACAGTAGTAATTGGAAAAGCAGTTAAGACAATAAGTTCTAAGGCATTTATAGGAGATAACAAGATTAAGAAGATTACATTCAAAGGTGACAAACTTAAGACTGTAAAGAAGAATGCATTTAGCAAGAAAGCAAAGAAAAATATTAAGTCTAAGAAGACTAAACTTAAAGGAAATAAGAAAGCCATTAAGTTGTTTAAGAAGAAACTTAAAATTAAATAATTAAAAAGTAATTAAAGAGGCTAGCTTTTCAAGAGTTGGACATGTCATGTATGTCTTGTATTCTGCGAAAAGGTAGCCTCTAATAAGTTTATTAAGAGGGAGATAGTGTGAAAGAAAGTAGAAACAAGCCATAAATTGGCGCACTTGAATAAGCTGTCTAAGGCAGGCAACTTTTTTGAAGTGTTATAGAGTTAAAAAAATAGATTAAGAAGCTAATGGCTTATCAGGTGGAAGTGTTCCTTCACGTTGTAATAGCTTCTTTGCCTGTCTGATAGCTTTTGCCTTTTGTTTTTCAACAAGAGCTACAGGCATATCGATTTTATAAAGATTGCTCGGATTCCACTCCTCACCGGTAGACAGCATCTGGTAGATGGCAGTAAGAATCATACGGGCAATAGCGATAATGGCTCTTTTCTTGCCACGACGTTTAACTAGAGCTTCATATTTCTTTTTGTAGTAAGGAGATTTGTCAGATTTTACGGCTGCATGAGCACATTGTACTAATGCAGGCTTGAGGTAGACACCAGCACGCGTAATCCAGACAGATTTCTTCTTACCAGCAGATTCATTGCTGTCAGGTGTTAAACCAGCCCAGCAACATAAACGTTTGGAACCCGAGAACTGAGACATATCCGTACCGATTTCGGAGATGATAGTGATTGCACTATCACGTTTGACACCCGGAATGGTACAGAGGAACCGGACAGCATTTTCAAAATCAGGATTAGAAGAAATCATATTTTCTATCATTTTATCAACATCATTGATTTCGGCTGTGATATAATCCATGTGTGCGCGAACAAGACGCATACGGTATTTTTGGGTATCAGTCATCTGATATCCTTCGACGGATTCTATAACAGCATCTTCTTTGGATTTGAGGTTTCTAAGAAGTTTAGATGCGATTTCTTCGTGGTTAATGGATGTCCCCGATTGATCAAGCAGATAGTCAATAATGGACGTGGATGACTTCCCAAAGATATCGGAAACAACAGAATCTAATGCAACATTACAAACAGTAAGAGCATTCTGATATCTATTCTTTTCACTTGAACGACAGGAAACGAGCTTGTAACGATAGCGGGTGTATTCCCTCAGAATACGGACTGCCTTGCAAGGAATATAACTGCCTTTGACAAGAGTGTCACAGTTACCTGTAATTGTTTCCCATGTATCCTTAAACAAAGCCTTAATCTGTGCCAGATTCTGAATGATTATTATTGCACTTATTCTTCTGCTTCTCATTGTTGAAAGTAGTGAACAAAAGTCATCAGGTAATGCCATGAAAAAATAACAAATACCAGAAAGGATTATCTGCACAAGATGTCCCATGAGATTATCAGCGAAAACCAAGTGATAGTTTCGGAAGATTTGCAGATAAAAAACATGGTAAAAAATCACCGTTTGGCAAAGTCTATAAGTGATGTATCATGGTATGAGCTGACAAGACAGTTAGAATATAAGGCAAAGTGGAATGGCAGGAAATATGTCAAAATAGATACATTCTATGCCAGTAGTCAGCGGTGTTA